>JAYVAP010000160.1:0-2904 GCA_043750915.1 Spirosoma sp.
CACAACCTCACCTTCGACGGCGGCACCGATAAACTCACCTACCGCGCATCGAGCAGCTACACCGATGCCAAAGGAACCATCCCCAACACGGGGTCTAAAATCCTGAACCTGTCGCTGAACCTGACCTCCACCATCAGCAAAAAATTAGAAATCTCCCCGTCGCTGCAATACACCAACATTCAGGTTCAGAAACAGACGGCTGGTAACTTTGGCTACCTCACCAACCTGCTGACCTGGCCCACTAATGACGATATCAGCACGTTTCTGAACCGCGATGGCACCCGTCGGCGCATCGTTACCGAAGCAGGGAGCGAACTGGACAACCCGCTCTTTAACGTGAACCGCAACCAGAGCAGCGACCGCACCAACCGTATTATTGGGCGGATGGGTGTTAAGTTCGACCCCACCGACTGGCTTAATATAACGGGCCGCGCAGGTACCGACCTGGCCGTTACCAATGGCAACAATTTTATTCACCCCGAAACCAACGAGGGGCTGGGCCGACGCGGAGCCATTGAAAACTACACGCAGGAAGCCCGCATTCTGACCGGCAATCTGCTGGCTACGGTCCGCAAATCGTTTGGGAGCAACATCAAAACGTCGCTGTTGGTGGGGGGTGACTTGTATGATTCCCGCGAACAAACGAATGCCACCTACGGCGAAAACCTCTATATTCCCGATTACAACTCGATTAACAACACGGACCCCATTTCCCGCAACTTCAAACTGACGGTGCTGCAACGGCGCGTGGTGAGTGCGCTGAGCCAGTTCACCGTCAGCTACCGGGACATGCTGTATGTTACTGCCACGGGCCGCAACGACTGGACCTCGACCATGCCCATTCAGTCGCGCTCGTTTTTTTACCCCTCCATCAGCGGTAGTTTAGTGCTGACGGAGATACCGGGTTTGCAGGGCAACCGGGTTATCTCGTTTGCCAAGCTGCGGGCCTCCTACGCCGAAGTGGGTAAAGATGCCCAGCCCTACCGCGTTCGGGCCAGCCTGACCAATCAGTTTACAACCGGGGGCGGCTTTGGCTATAATTTCTTCGCGGGCAATTCGGAGCTGAGACCGGAGTTTAGCAAAGCCACAGAAGTGGGGGGCGAGGTGCAGTTGTTTAATGGGCGGCTGGGACTGGATGTGGCCTATTACCACAATCGCCGGATCGATCAGATCGTCTCGCAACGCCTTAGCTACGGCACCGGCTTTGTGTTCGGGCTGCTCAACGGCGGTTCGTTTTCGACCAAAGGGCTGGAGTTTTCGCTGACCGCCAGCCCCGCTAAAACGGCCGATTTCACCTGGGATCTGATTGCCAACTTCACCCGGTACCGCACTGAAGTGCTGAGCCTGCCCGCTGCCAACGTACCGGAATACTACAACTCCGACACCTGGCTGATTGGCAATTCCGGGCATCGGCTTTTGTCAAAGACGTAGCGTCGTTTTTCCCGGAGCAAACCCTGCGGAACGAAAACCTGCGCGGTGCCGGGTCGGCATTGGCCTTTGGCGGCTATGACTACCTGCGCAACCAGAAAGGCGATATTCTGGTGAACCCCGCCAACGGACTGCCCCTGATTAATACCAACTTCCTGCCCATTGGCGACCGCACCCCCGATTTTACCATTGGCCTGACCAATAACTTCCGCTATAAAAACCTGAGCCTGTCGTTTTTGCTCGACATTCGCAAAGGGGGCGATGTTTTCAATGGCAACGAATACTACATGACCCGCATTGGCCTGAGCCGCAACACGCTCAACCGCGAGCAGCCCATGATTTTCAGGGGCGTGCTGCGCGATGGCAAAGAAAACGCCGATACCCCCACACCCAATACCGTTCAGCTGAATCCACTATATGGTGTCAGTTATTATGGCACCATTCCCGAGTCGGCCTTTGTCGAACGGAATATCAACTGGATGCGCCTGCGCGACCTGACGCTGAGCTACACCTTTCCGGTCGAATGGCTGGGCCGGACCAAAGTGATTCGGCGGGCAGGCGTGTTCGTGACGGGCACCGATTTGTTTTTGCTCACCAACTACACCGGTGCCGACCCCAACGTGAACGGCACCACGGCTACCTCGAAGGGGGCCGGAGCTGCCGGGTTCGATTTTGGCAAATTAGCGGTGCCACGCGGTATCTCGGCGGGCCTGCGGGTTGGTTTTTAATTTCTGACAACAACGCATCATGAAAAAATCATTATTCTTTCTGTTCACGACCCTGGCCCTGAGCAGTTGTTCCGATTATTTGAATATCAACGACGACCCCAGTATCCCGCAGGTGTCGGATGGCAATGCGCTGCTGCCCCCCTTAGTGGCTAATATGGCACGGGGGGAGATGTTCGACGGTCGTTTTGTGGCCAGATACACGCAGCATATCGGCACCTCAGCCATTGGCGATAGCTGGGAGCGGCATGGCTATGTTTTCAATGCCAGCGATGTTGGTGGCGAAAAATGGAGCATGCACTACTGGCGCATTGGCAAAAATATTGACCTGATGATCGAAGACGGGCAAAAAACCCGGCGCTACGACATGGTGGGTATTGCCAAAGCCATCCGCGCCTGGAGCTGGCAGTCGAGCACTGACCTCTATGGCGAAATGATTCTTAAACAAGCCTGGGAAAGCAACCGCTACCAGTTTGATTTTGACTCCCAGCCCGAAATCTATCAGGAAGTTGTTAAGCTGTGCAACGAAGCCCTCACCGAGCTGAGCCGGGCGGATGGGCTGCCGCCAACGGCTGCCAGCCGCGCCGGCGATGCCGTTTACAAAGGGGATGCCACCAAATGGGCCAAGTTTACGTATGCCGTGCTGGCCCGCAACATGCTCCACCAGAGCAACAAAGCCACCTTCAGTGCCGACAAAGTGATCGAGTTCTGCGATAAGTCGCTGGCCAGCAATGCCGACAATTTTCTGGTT
>JAYVAP010000161.1:0-2928 GCA_043750915.1 Spirosoma sp.
AACTGGCCGATATGGCCACCGACATTGAAGCCGCAAAACGGTGTAAAAGAGGGTGAAAAGCAGCGTAAGCTTTCCTGGCTTACGCTGCTTTTTTTATGTCAAAATCTGCCGCGCAATCACTAATTTCTGAATCTCGCTGGTGCCTTCGCCAATGGTGCAGAGTTTGGCATCGCGGTAAAACTTCTCAACCGGGTAGTCTTTGGTGTAGCCGTAGCCGCCAAAAATCTGCACCGCTTCGTTGGCGACCCGCACGGCCGTTTCAGAGGCAAACAACTTGGCCATGGCCGACTCCTTCGTTACTGGCTGGCCGTTGTCTTTTAGGTCGGCGGCCTGGTAGGTCAGCAGTTTAGCGGCTTCAATGTCGGTGGCCATATCGGCCAGTTTGAAGCTGATCCCCTGAAAGTTAGCAATGGGCTGACCAAACTGTTCGCGTTGTTTAGCATAGGCAAGGGCCGCGTCATAGGCACCATATGCAATACCCAGACTCAGGGCGGCAATGGAAATGCGGCCCCCGTCGAGCACTTTCAGCGACTGCACAAAACCCTCGCCCACCGCGCCCAACCGCTGGCTGTTGGGGATGCGGCAATCTTCAAACAACATCTCGGCCGTTTCCGATGCCCGCATACCCAGCTTGTCTTCTTTGCGCCCGCCCGAAAATCCGGCCGTGCCGCGCTCCACAATAAAAGCCGTGGCATTGCGGGCGGTGTTGGGTTCGCCCGTACGGGCAATTACCACGGCTACGTGGCCGCTCTGTCCGTGGGTAATAAAGTTTTTGGCCCCGTTCAGCACCCAATTATCTCCATCCTTAACCGCCGTGGTGCGCATGTTGCCCGCGTCGGAGCCGGTGTTGGGTTCGGTAAGACCCCAGGCCCCAATCCACTCGCCGGTTGCCAGCCGGGGCAGGTAGGCGTGCTTCTGTACTTCGTTGCCAAACATTAGTATGTGGTTGGTGCAGAGTGAGTTATGCGCTGCCATCGACAGGCCCACCGAGCCATCTACCCGCGACAGCTCCACAATGGCCGCTACATATTCGCGGTAGCCTAAACCTGCCCCGCCATATTCTGCCGGCACGAGCATGCCCATCAGACCCTGATCGCCCAATTGCCGGAACAGATCGGCGGGAAAGTGCTGGGCCTCGTCCCACTGCCGGATGTTGGGGCGAATGAGCCGCTCGCTCAGGTCCCGCACCGACTGAACGATCAAGTGGGAAAGGGCATCCCGGTCGGATGAGGTTACTTGGTTTTCTACAATTTCGGAAGTCATGCTGCTGTTTGTTTGGATGCGCTTTCTGTTGATGAAATTTCTGCCCTGACGGACTAATGCAATATATTCTTTTATTACCACAATTCCGATAAATTACGCGCCTGTTGCAGATGAATCTGGTTAAAGAAAGCGTGAATGGTCGATTTAAAGTGTAATAAGTCTAGCCTGCTCACCCCCGTAATATCGGTTCTGATGGAACGCCTTGCCAGAAAAATTAAGGGGTCGATGGTTGACCAATGGGTCAATATTCAAACTGATTGTATGGCGGGTTCGTAGAAAACTCCTATTTTTGCGATCATCCGGTGTGTTTCAGATTAATAGCGGATAGTATAATTCTTACTTCTCTCCCGAAAATTTATGAAATTGGCAGTCGTGGGTACCGGATATGTGGGCCTCGTTACGGGTACATGCTTTGCGGAAACCGGTAATCAGGTTACGTGCGTCGATATTGACGTGCGAAAAGTTGAAAAACTCAATAACGGCATCATGCCCATCTACGAGCCGGGCTTGGAAACGCTGTTTCACCGCAACGTGGAAGAAGGTCGCCTAACGTTTACCACCAACCTGGAAGAAGGCATCAAAGGCGCGGAGGTTATTTTTCTGGCCCTGCCAACCCCCCCCGGCGAAGATGGCTCCGCCGACCTGAGATACATCCTGAAGGTGGCCAGCGACCTCGGCCCCATCCTGAATCAGTACGCCGTTATTGTTGATAAAAGTACGGTACCCGTGGGAACCGCCGAGAAAGTACACGCCCACATCGCCGACAATGCAACGGTGGATTTTGACGTGGTGTCGAACCCGGAGTTTTTGCGCGAGGGCGTGGCTGTTGAAGACTTCATGAAGCCCGACCGCGTGGTGATCGGTACCAAATCGGAGCGGGCAAAAGCGGTGATGAACCGGCTGTATGCGCCCTTAGTTCGGCAGGGCAACCCGGTCATTTTCATGGACGAGCGGTCGGCCGAAATGACCAAATATGCCGCCAACGCGTTTCTAGCCACCAAAATCACGTTCATGAACGAGATTGCCAACCTCTGCGAACGCGCCGGGGCCAACGTCGACGATATCCGGCGGGGCATTGGCACCGACAGCCGCATTGGCAAGCGGTTTCTGTTTGCGGGCATCGGCTACGGTGGTAGCTGTTTTCCCAAAGATGTGCAGGCACTCGCCAAAACAGCCCAGGATTTCGACTACGATTTCAAGGTACTCAAGTCGGTGATGGAAGTGAACGATCGCCAGAAAACCAAAATGATTCCACAGATTCTGAATCACTTCGGGGGCGATTTGACCGGAAAAACCATTGCCATCTGGGGGCTGGCTTTCAAACCCTACACCGACGACATCCGCGAAGCACCGGCCCTGGACAATATCCGGGCACTAATAGAAGCGGGTGCCAAAGTTACCGTCTACGACCCCGAAGCAATGGACAATGTGCGCGATCAGATTGGCAACCAGGTTGCCTACGCCCACACGCAGTATGCCGCGCTGGATGAGGCCGATGCCTTGTTTATTCTGACCGAATGGCCGCTGTTCCGCACGCCCGATTTCGACAAGATGAACCTGCTCATGAAGGGCAAAGTAATCTTCGACGGACGCAACGTGTATGAGACCGGACAAATGCGCGAGATGGGTTATACCTATTACAGCGTAGGCCGCGAAACGATTCTG
>JAYVAP010000162.1:0-4665 GCA_043750915.1 Spirosoma sp.
TCCTGACCAACCTGAACCAGCGCATCGATTAATGCCATGGGTCGGGTGAGCACGTCCCAGCTATTCCACCGCCCAAAGCGCCCGAGGTAAATCCCGAATCCTGACAGAACCTGACTGCCCAGCATGAGGCCCCAGGCGAGTCTGGGTCCGGCCAGCGGGCGCAGCATCCGGTGAACGACCAGCGTGGAATACAACCCGGCCAGCAAACCCGTTTGGGCAAACAGAAACAGCGTAATCGTGTCGAACCAAAGCAGGGGTGCCTGAATCTCTTTGAGGTGAAACAGGTCGGTGATGATGTAGGGCGCATTGGGCAGAAACGCCAGCCAAACTGCCAGCCCCGCCACCAGCAACCCCCGGCTCATAAACCCCGACGAACGCAGGTCGCGCAGCACCAGCACCACGCCCAGCGGAAAAAAAGCCAGAAACAGGTTCCAGGTCAGCATGACAAAAAACCACCAGTTGCCCGTCAGCAGGCCCCGCGCTGTCACCAGCATAATCCCGGCTGCCGCCAGTCCGGCCAGCGCAATAAGACCCTTGCCGGGTTTGGCCCGGCCCGGCTGCTCCACTAAGGCCCGGGCAAAAGGCGTAAGAAATTGTTGCATGGTTTATAAAGTACTTTGTGATGCAAAGTAAATGGATGTTTTGCAAAAATCAATCTGATCCGGCAATATTTTTTTACGGGTATGTTTTTGGGGTACTTCAGATGACCCGGGCCAGGCGGGTCAATGGCCGTAACTGACTGCTCAGAAAAAGGTCGTTGGTCGCTGTGCTGGAGGAAGCAAACAACGCACTGATGCCGTCGAGAAACCATGTGCAACAAACGTAAACGTGCCCATGACCGGTCATGGTGGTTGCATCACGGCGTGCGCATCACACCATCTCCTAAGCTATTTCGGGCACTTGGGTTAAATTTTCCGCCTGCCATAAATCCGTAACTTTGTTTTTTACCCTCCGTAGTTTTACGTAACAAACAACCCAAAACGATGCAGAAGACCTTACCGGATAGTTGTATACACATGGTTTCAACGCCCGGCCGAATTTGCCTGTTTGGCGAGCATCAGGACTATCTGGGCCTGCCCGTTATTGCCGTGGCTATTTCCCGGCGTATTGGCCTGACTGCCGTTGCCCGTTCTGATCGGCAGGTGTTGATTCACCTGCCCGACCTGGGGCAGACCGAATCCTTTGCGCTGACGGTCCCATTACCCTACGTGGCCGAACGCGACTATTTCAGGAGTGTTGTCAATGTGCTGTGCCGGGACGAAGGGGCCGTTTTTTCGACTGGGTTTGAGGTAACGGTTCGGGGCAATATTCCCATCAACGCAGGCACGTCGAGTTCGTCGGCACTGGTTGTTGGCTGGGTCAACCTGCTGCTGCAACTGGCCGATCCGCCCCTGGTCCGTAGTCCCTCAGCCATTGCCGACATTGCCTACCGGGCCGAGGTGCTGGAGTTTGGCGAGCCGGGCGGCATGATGGATCAGTATGCGGTTGCCATGGGGGATGTCATTTATTTAGTGTCGCAACCGGCAATGCGGGTTCGGCAGTTATGCCCACCGCTGGGAACGTTTGTGCTTGGCGACTCGTGCGAACCCAAAGACACGCTGGGCATTCTGAAACGTGTAAAGTGGGGGATGCTGGATGCGCTGAAAAAAATCAGGGCTTACCACCCCGCCTTTGACCTGCACACGGCCCCGTTGCTGTCGGCGGCCGACTACCGACATCTCCTGAGTACCACCGAGTTGGAACTGCTGCAAAGTAATTTCGCTGATCGCGATCTGTTGCGCGAAGCATTGCGGGTATTGGATTCGCCCCGCATCGATGACGCTTATTTTGGGCTGTTGCTGACGAGACATCAGGATAATTTGCGGGATGGCAAACGCATTTCGACACCCAAAATTGACCGGATGCTCACCGCTGCCCTACAGGCGGGCGCATTGGGCGGAAAAATAAACGGGTCGGGTGGGGGAGGGTGCATGTTTGCCTACGCCCCCCAAAACCCCGAAGCCGTTGCCGAAGCCATTGAACAACAAGGGGGGCGGGCCTATATTATTACGGCCGACCGGGGAACGCAGATTAGCCGCAGCGAAAACCCGGCAACTGCGCTATCGTGAGCCTTTATTGACGGTTTTTTTATCTGCCGGGAACACAGGAAAACGACAGGTTGAAAAAAAATACGTGTATATACGTCAGTTGTCATACGAACAGTATAAGAATTTCTTTGCAGATTGCCCATTCTTTAAAATTACTCATGCCTGCACTTAATTTTTTCGTAACCAAATCAAACCTATGTACAAACACTTACTTTCTTGTTTTCTGGTCTTTTTGCTGACAATCGGGTCGCTTTGGGCGCAAGACCGGCAGGTAACCGGAACCCTGAGCGATGAGCAGGGCCAGCCTATGCCAGGCGCGAACGTGCTCATAAAAGGCACCACGCGCGGCACCACAACCGATGCCGTGGGCGAATTCCGGCTGCCGGTGCCCAGTGGCAACACCACGCTCACGCTCTCGTCGGTAGGGTATCTGCCCCAGGATGTAGCCGTGGGAGCGGGGCAAAACCAGCTCCGTGTCACCCTCGTTGCCGACTCGCGCCAACTGCAGGAGGTGACTATTACCACGGCCCTCGGTATTGACCGCAGTGCCAAAACGCTGACTTATTCGGCCCAGCGCATAGAAGGTCGCCAGCTCACCGATGTGCGCGATGCCAACTTTGTGAACACGCTCAACGGCAAAGTGGCGGGCCTGGTGGTGACCCAGGGCGCGGGCGGTCCGGGTGGGGCATCGCGGGTGATATTGCGCGGTAATCGCTCCATTCAGGGCAACAACAATGCCCTGTTTGTGGTTGATGGCGTGCCCATCGACAACTCCAACGGCGGGCAGGCAGGCAACGACTTCGGCGGTTTCAATGGCTCCGACGGGGCCTCCAACATTAACCCCGACGATATTGCGTCTATCAGCGTGCTGAAAGGCGCAGCCGGGTCGGCCCTTTACGGGTCTCGGGCCGCCAACGGCGTGGTCATGATTTCGACCAAGCGCGGCCGGGCCGGTAAGATCGATGTGAACGTTAACTCAGGCGTGGCCATGGAGTCGGCCATGCTGTTGCCCAAGTTTCAGAACCAGTATGGGCAGGGCAACGGGGGCGTGGCGGGCGATAAGGCTGCGGGCAGCTGGGGAGCCAGCGGGGCTACCACCTATCCTGATAACGTGGCCAATTTTTTTCGGAGTGCTTATTCGGCCAATAACAGCATTGGCATAACGGGCGGGTCAGACAAAATCCAGACCTATCTCTCCTACACCAACAATTACAATCAGGGCATTGTGCCGAAAAATGATTTGACACGCCACACCCTCAACCTGCGGCTCAACGCGCAACTTAGCAGCCGGCTTACGACTGATGCCAAAATTACCTATATCAACCAGTCGATTGCCAACAAAGTAAGAGTGGGCGAGGAAAGTGGTGTGGTCATGAACGCCTACAAGGTGCCTCGTTCGGTGAATTTAGCCGATTATCAGACCTACGCCAATCCTAACGGAACCCCCCGCTACTGGACTACATCGTCGATTTACATGAACCCCTACTGGACGGTGAATAACAATGCCAACCGGGAAGTGCGCAACCGCGTGTTACTGCTTGGCTCGGCCCGCTACGAACTAACCAGCTGGCTAAGCCTGCAGGGCCGGGCCAGCTACGACCGTTATGACGATGCCGCTTCGTTTCAATATGCCGACAGAACGTTGCTGTTCGCCAAAGAAGGCGGGTCTTATCAGGTTGGTAATCTGCAGAACGTGGAGCGAAATTTAGACCTGTTGCTGCAGGGAAACAACACCCTCGGCCGCAATCTGAAACTGTCCTATAACCTCGGTGGCGCGCTCAACGACCGCAGTAATGTGCAAACGTTTACCAACGCCAATGGCCTGCTGATTCCGAATAAATTCGATTTGCAGTTTGCCCGGAACCTGTCGGTCAGCACAGGCTTAGTGCAGCGGCAGCTACAGTCGGTATACGGAACGGCCAGCCTGTCGCTGCGCGACTACCTGATTCTGGACCTGACCGCCCCCAACGACTGGTCGAGCACGCTGCCCAAACCCTACTCATATTTTTATCCGTCGGCGGGCCTGACGGCCATCCTGTCGGATATGGCCACGCTGCCCACGGCTATTTCGTTTGCCAAAGTACGGGCATCGTATGCGCAGGTGGGCAATGACCCCGATCCGTATCGGCTGGCGCAAACCTATTCCTTCGGGCAGGGAGGCACGGGTGGTTTTGTGGGCCGCGACGATACCAAACCCCTCACAAACCTGAAACCTGAAATCACTACCTCGTTCGAAATTGGGGCCGATCTGCGCTTCTTCAACAACCGCGTTGGGCTGGACTTTACGTTTTATAAAACCAACTCGCGCAACCAGTTGCTGTCGCTGGGACTGGCCCCGGCTTCGGGTTTTTCGCAGCAGTTTATCAACGCCGGCAATGTGCAGAACACCGGCTTCGAGCTGTCGCTGTCGGCCAAACCGCTGGCCACCAACAGTCGGTTACAGTGGGATATAACCGTGAATGCGGCCCGCAACACCAACAAAATCATTTCGCTGGACCCCGGCATCAAGCGGGCCTTTTTGAGTGGCGGGTTTGGTCGTATTGCCGGTCCAGTGGTGCAGGAAGGCGGTTCTTACGGG
>JAYVAP010000163.1:0-3177 GCA_043750915.1 Spirosoma sp.
GAGCGGTCCCTTTGAGCACCATGCCCTAACCAGCCACCTCGACATGCTCCGCGTGAACAATACCACGCTGGTGCAATTGTGTTACCTGTTTCTGCCCCGGCTGCGGCAACAGCCCAGGGCCTACATCCTCAACATCGGCTCGTCGGCAGCCTACCAGGCCATCCCCGGTTTGAGCCTGTATGCTGCGTCGAAGGCCTTTGTATTGCAATTTAGCCGGGGGTTGCGGCTGGAGCTAAAAAAAACGCCGGTCTCCGTCACCTGCGTATGTCCCGGGGCTACCGATACCGCTTTTGTGGCGCGGGCGCAGATTGGCGAAAAAGGCCGCAAAGCCGCCGAACGGGTGAACATGACCCCCGCCGATGTGGCCCGGCAGGCCGTTGCCGCCACGCTCTCGGGCCGGGCCGAAGTAGTGCCGGGGGCAGTGAACAAAGTTGGCAAACTGATGGCGTGGCTGCTGCCCAAGCACCTGGTGGAGCAGGTTGCGGGCAGCATTTACGAGTAAGCCCACACACCGCGCGGATCAGGCAGGTCGTTTGCGGGTCAGCCACGCGTCGATTTGTTGCACCACCCCGGCAAAATCGGCCGCCCGACCGGCATAGTCCAGCTCGTTGATGTCCAGAATCAGCAACTCGCCTTCCTGGTATGACCCGATAAATGCTTCGTAGAGCCGGTTTAGGCAGCTGAGGTATTCGTCGCTGATGGACTGCTCATACGAACGGCCCCGCCTGCGAATCTGCTCGCGGAGTTTGGGCAGGTCGGCGCGGAGGTAAATCATCAGATCGGGCGGGTGTATCAGGCTGACCATATTGCCAAACAGGCTTTGGTAAGTCTGGTAATCGCGCGTGCTCAGGTGGCCGCTCTGGTGCAGGTTGCGGGCAAAAATAGCCGCATCTTCGTAGATGGTCCGGTCCTGCACAACCGTTTTGGCGTAGTCGGGATTGGCTTCGCTGACCTGCCGGACAGACTCGATCAGGCGAACCTGCGCCAGGCGGCTGTTCAAAAAATAGACCTGTAGGTTAAAGGCCCAGCGCGGCATATCGGCGTAGAAATCAGCCAGATAGGGGTTGTCTTCTACGGCTTCGTGGAGCACCTCCCAGCCGTAATGACTGGCTAAACGTTCGGCCAGCGTTGTTTTTCCCGCGCCGATATTTCCCGTGATGGCAATGTGCATGATGATGTAACGGGCACAACGCACAACCCGTATGATTTTCTTGGTTTTCCTTGTTTTCCGTTAATTTTGCCCCACCATTTCCTGGCTGGCATGACACACCGCGTTCTCCTCTATTATATTTATTCGCCCATCAACAACCCCGATCAGTATCGCCAGGCGCACCATTTGCTGTGCCTGCGGCTGAATTTATTGGGGCGGGTGATTGTGGCCGCCGAAGGCCTCAACGGCACCGTGTCGGGACTGGTGGCCGATTGCGATGCCTATATGGCCGCCCTCCATGCCGACCCCCGCTTTGCCGGAATCGACTTCAAAGTGGCCGATACCAGTGGGCATACCTTCCAGAAACTGCACGTGCGGGTCAAAAACGAGATTGTCCACTCCGACCTGCCCGTTGATCCGCTTCGGCAAACGGGCATTCACCTCAATGCGGCTCAGTTTGAGCACCTTAAAAACGACCCCGATGTGGTGCTGGTCGATATGCGGTCCAACTACGAGCACGCGGTGGGCAAATTCAGGAATGCCGTTACCTTCGAGATGGAGAACCTGCGCGATCTGCCCGATCATATCCACGAAATAGAACACCTGAAAGACAAAAAAATTATCACCTACTGCACCGGCGGCATCAAGTGCGAAAAGGCCAGTGCGTATCTGCTCACGCAGGGATTTGAAACGGTCTACCAACTCCACGGCGGCATCATCAAACACGGCTTAGAAGCTGGGGGCGACGGTTTTGAGGGCCAGTGCTATGTGTTCGACAACCGCGTCACGGTAGACGTGAACCAGGTTGACCCCACGGTGGTGTCGGTTTGTTACCGCTGCGGCACCGCTGCCAGCCGGATGATCAACTGCGCCAGCCCGCTTTGCAACAACCACGTGGTCATGTGCGTAGCCTGCGGGCAGGAGCACGGCGGCACCTGCGCCGATGTCTGCAAAGAGGACCCGGCACTGCGCCCCTACGACGGCACGGGTTACTATGGCAAGCTGGACCAAAGCTACTCCCCCATTCAGGGCTACAAAAGCCGCGCCGGGCAACGCCTGTTTATGGGCACCAACGGCGGGTAAGGGGCAGGGACAGGGACCGGGCTTCGGTGGCGGGAAGGGGTTGTTTTAGGGCGTAGTTGCGTACCTTTGCAGCACCAAAACTTGACCCACTTCCATTCATGGCGGAGCACAAACCCCTGATTTTAGTAACCAACGACGACGGCATCACCGCCCCCGGCATCAGAACCCTGGTGGAACTGATGCAGCAGCTTGGCTCTGTGGTGGTGGTGGCCCCCAACAGCCCCCAGTCGGGCATGGGCCACGCCATCACCATTGCCGAACCACTGCGGTTGTACCCGTCCGAAATTTTCGGCCATGTGCCGTCCTACGAATGCTCCGGCACCCCGGCCGACTGCGTGAAGCTGGCCAAACACCACGTGCTCAAAGACCGCGCCCCGGACCTGGTGGTGAGCGGCATCAACCACGGCGGCAACACCGCCATCAGCGTCCTGTATTCAGGAACCATGTCGGCGGCCATCGAAGCGGCTATCGAAGGGATTCCGGCCATTGGTTTCTCGCTCGGCGATTTCACGCGCCAGCCCGATTTTTCGCACGCCCACGACCACATCCTTACCATTGCCCGCACCGTGCTGGAACGCGGCATGAAAGCCGGCACGGCCCTGAACGTAAACTTCCCCGCCCGCACCGCCGATCCCCTCCGGGGCATCCGCATCTGTCGGCAGGCCAACGCTAAATGGCAGGAAGTCTTCGACGAACGGCGCGACCCCCACGGACGGCGTTATTTCTGGCTGGCGGGCGAGTTTGTTAATTTCGACACCCACGCTGAAGATACCGATGAGTATGCAATCGCGCAAAATTACACCTCGGTGGTGCCCTGCCAGTACGACCTGACGGCCTATGGAGCCATGGACGCGTTGCGGAGCTGGAATCTTTAAACAGATCATACATCAATAAACTATGGCCCTATTAGGCAGAATGCTCCAAAACGGGATTCGACTGACAAA
>JAYVAP010000164.1:0-10283 GCA_043750915.1 Spirosoma sp.
AAACTTGTCTGCTCCAACTACCCCGCCGGTACAAGACCCCGGCCAACTCATTCTGATTGATAAACCGTTGAAGTGGACATCTTTCGATGTGGCCAACAAGCTGAAATACGCCTGTAAATTCAAAAAAATTGGTCATGCCGGTACCCTCGATCCACTGGCTACGGGCCTGCTCATTTTGTGTACGGGCAAAATGACCAGGCAAATCGACCAGTACCAGGCGCAGGAGAAAGAATATACCGGCACGCTCGTGCTGGGCAAAACCACGCCCTCCGTCGACCTCGAAACCGAATTCAACGCCCACTTCGACACCACCGACATCACACCCGACCAGATTCAGGCGGCCGCCCGCCAGCTCACCGGCGACATTGTGCAGATACCGCCCATCTACTCGGCCATCCGGGTCAACGGCGAACGATTGTACCAGAAAGCGCGTCGCGGAGAAACCGCCGGCCAGGTCGAAGGGGGCATCAAAAGCCGGGCCGTAACGGTGTCGGTGTTTGAAACCGACAGCCGCCGTTTTCCCGAAGTAGATTTCCGCATCGTGTGTTCCAAAGGCACCTACGTGCGCAGTTTAGTGCGCGACCTGGGCCTGCTGCTCAACAACGGTGCCCACATGAGTGCGCTGCGCCGGACCCGCATTGGCAACTTCTGGGTTCACCAGGCCGACACACTCGAAGCCTTTATTGCCAGACACCAGGCCGACTTTCCGGCAATCGCTCCCATCCCATGATCGTTCACCGTGGTCTCGACGACCTGCAACCCCTGCCCAACGCCGTGGTCACCAGCGGCACCTTCGACGGTGTTCACCGGGGGCACCAAACCATTCTGGCCCGGCTAACCGAAGTGGCCAAAGCCGGGCAGGGCGAGTCGGTACTGATTACGTATTGGCCGCACCCGCGCACGGTGGTCTCCAACGACAGCCAGGACCTGAAACTGCTAACGACACTCGACGAAAAAATCGACCTCCTGGCCCAGGCCGGTGTCGATCAGTTGGTGGTGATTCCCTTTACGCGGTCCTTCTCACAATTGTCGTCGGAGGAGTTTATCCGGCAGGTGTTGATCGACAAAATCGGCACAAAAAAATTAGTTATTGGCTACGACCACCGCTTCGGCCGCGACCGCCAAGGCGGTTTCGACTACATCCGGGCACACCAGCACGAATATGGTTTTGAGGTGGAAGAGATTCCCCGGCAGGACGTGGAAGCCGTTGGCATCAGTTCGTCGAAAATCCGTATGGCCCTCACAAACGGCCATGTCCAGACGGCCAACAGTTTTTTGGGCCGGCCTTATAGCCTGACGGGTACCATTGTGAAAGGGCGGCAGCTGGGCCGAACCCTGGGTTTCCCCACGGCCAACATGCAGGTCGATGATGTGAGCAAACTTGTGCCCGCCAACGGCGTTTATGCGGTCGATGTGCTGTATGGGGGTCAAATTTTGGGCGGTATGCTGAACATCGGTTTCCGGCCCACGGTGTCGGGTATCAACCAAACCATTGAAACGTATATTTTCGACTTCGACAAGGATATCTACGGCGAACACCTGACGCTGCAGTTTCGGGCGTTTCTGCGCCCCGAGCAAAAGTTTGAAGGGCTGCCCGCCCTGATTGCTCAGTTAAAACAGGATGAGCAATCGGCGCGGGCGGTACTGCGGGATTAGTGCTGTACGGGTCAGGTAGATTAAGAATTATCGGGTCCGTAGCACGACTTTTGTAAATTCTGGTAAGACCCGGATTCACTTCGTCAATTCCAGATAGGCTTCAACCACCTCGTTCAGCTTGAGGGTTTCATACTTATTTTGAAAGTTTTTATCTTTATTTTCCGGCGTGATCCGGTCATCAGGAATCAATACGATTCCCTTTGCTTTCAGCATGGCCGCGAATCTGACCGGGTACAGTTCGGTAAAGAGTTTGTAAAAGCCCCGCCACATACCCGTACCTCTTAATCCTTTGTCCAGCAAAATGGCCAGTGTTTCCGGGTGTTTACGACTGTACGACCGCAGGGGTTCAAAACCGGCGGTTCCCACTCCATCACCTCTATAATCCACTAAACACCACGTACAGCTATATATCGCTGTTTTTTTTGTAAAGTTTTCCATATAAATCGCCGTGCTGTCGGCAACGGGTTTAGCTACGCGTTTAACCCGCATCTGCACCTGTTTCTCGTATTGCGTATACTCGGGCAGATAAGGCTTTTCAGGCACCACAGGCTCGTTCTGACAGGAAAATGCTGAGAGCACTATCCAAAGAGCCACCACAAAAAGTTGGTACGATTTCATGATATCATTCAGTTAAGAAATGAGAATTGATAAAAAAAGTATCCACACCGTAAAACTTTTCATGGCGATCGAGTTTAAACTCTGCGGGGAATCTATAGAGAAAAAACTACTGATGCAAGGGAAATAAAATATTTTTGTTGAATGGCCTGATAAAGCTTAATCAACTGTCAATGAGACCTTATCTGCCAGCTAAATCGGTGGAAACCCTATATTTCTAATTTCAACAAAGACACCTACAGCGAACGCCTGACGCTGTAGTTTCGGACTTTTTTGCGCCCCAGACAGCCAGGCCGGTTCAACATCGGAAGCGCAACCTGCAAATAGAAGACAAAAAAGTGAGTAAATACAGGATTCACACGATGGCCGAAGGGTTGGAAGCAGGAGAAAAAATAAATTACCGGCCCAGGTGCAGCCCCGCTGCGTAGCCCGTGGTCCAGGCACTCTGAAAATTAAAACCACCCGTAATACCGTCAATATCCAGCACCTCGCCCGCAAAAAACAGGCCCGGATGCAGGCGGCTTTCCAGCGTTTGCGGATGCAGGCCACCCAGGGCAATGCCGCCACAGGTAACAAACTCATCTTTAAACGTGCTCTTGCCCACCACTTCAAACTGACTATTTACCAGCCGACCCACCAACTGATTCAGGGGTTTGGCGGGCAGGTCGGCCCAGCGCTGCTCCCCGCCAATGCCCGACTCCTGCGCCAGCACCTGCCACAACCGCACGGGCAACCCTACCGGATTTTGCGACCATACCTGTTTGCGGCCATGTTGCTGCCGGAAGTCCTGCAAAGCTGCCCGCAACGTGTTGTCGTTCAGCGCGGGCAGCCAGTTCACCCGCAGCGTGAAGCAATAGTTGGCACTGGCCAGTTCGCGGGCCGCCCAGGCCGACAGCCGCAGCACAACCGGCCCGCTAAACCCCCCGTGGGTGAGCAGCAACGGCCCGCGCTGCGACTGTTTTGTAGCCCGCCCCAGCTCCCCCGCAACCTGCACCGTGGCATCGGCCACCGACACCCCTGCCAGGGAAAGCAGCGGGCTGGCGGGCGCGTTGAAGGTAAACAGCGACGGCACCGGCGACAGCAGCGGCTCAGTCTGGTCGGGCAGCCAGTTGTAGGACGGCCGCTGGGGATAGCCGCCCGTGGCTACCAGCACCCGGTCGGCCAGCAGGGTGCTGCCATCAATCAGCATCAGTTGCCAGCCGGGTTGGCCGGTCTGCCGGGCAAGCGTGCTGACCCCGCAACGCGTGCGCACCCCAATGCCCAGTTGCCGGGCGGTGCTGAGCAGGCAATTCACGATGGTTTCGGACGTGTTGGTGGCGGGAAACATCCGGCCGTCGGCTTCGGTTTTGAGCACCACGCCCCGCTGCCCGAACCAGCGCACGGTGGCGGTCGCGTCGAACTGGCTGAGCAGGGGCAGCAGCCATTTTTCGCCCCGTGGGTAGTGTTTCACCAACTGGCGGTTGTCGAAACAGGCATGGGTGACGTTGCAGCGCCCCCCGCCCGAGATGCGGACTTTGTTGAGGACGGTGTGGGTTTTTTCGAGAATCGTGACGGTGGCATCGGGATAGGTTTCGGCGGCTGTGATGGCCCCGAAAAAACCGGCCGCTCCCCCACCGATCACCCCAATGGATATGGAAGACATGATGGAGAAACACGGGTTTGCGGTGGTTGAGTTCGTGCCGGACCGGTGGCTGGCTACATCAAAACCAGATGCGGCTTTCTTACCTTTGCCGTTATGTTTTCCAAACCTCGCCTGCCAACCAAACGCTATGCCCGCCGGGGCTTCCGGTTACGCGGAAACACGCTTACGCTGCTGTTTATCTTTTTCCTGATCGGGCTGTTTCTGCACTACGGCGGCCGCACGAAGCCCGTTGTTGCCTTCTGGAACGACTTTCGGCAGCTCATCGGGCTTGGCCGCTCCCGGCCCCAAACCGGCGAAGATAACCCCTACAAAACACCCGAACCCGACAGCCCGCCCGAACGCCGACAACGCCCGGCACCAGCCGACGAAAGCGAAGCCCACGACGACCGGCCCAACCGCAGCAGCACCGAGACTTCGGGAAATGAGCGGTTCGATTTTGAGAAACAGGTCGATTTTCTGCTGCCGCTGGTCCGGTCGGGCGATGAAATTATCCGGCACGAAGGCTACACCCTCCGCTACCGCACGCCCTATAAAAATGCCGACTGGGTGGCCTACCCACTGCTGGGCTACGAAACGACGGGCGATGCCGATCGTAAATATGAGCAGTTCAGGCCCGATCCGATGGTGGCTGAAGGCTCGGCCTTACCATCGGATTATACGCGCTCGGGCTACGACCGGGGGCATCTGGCCCCGGCGGGCGACTTCAAGTTTTCGCAGCGGATGATGCGCGAAACATTTTTGATGAGTAACATAGCCCCGCAGGCTCCGCAGTTTAACCGGGGCATCTGGAAAGAACTCGAGGAGCAGGTCAGGATGTGGGCGGTGCGCGACAAGGGCATATACATGGTAACGGGGCCGGTGCTGAAATCGGGTTTGCCCACCATTGGCAGCGTCAACGAAGTCAGTGTACCGGCACAGTTCTACAAAGTTATTCTGTACTGTAATAAGCCAGACATTCGGATGATCGGGTTTCTGCTGGCCAACGAACCGTCGAACAACGCGCTGCGGGAATTTGCCGTGCCAGTCGACCGCATCGAGCAGCTGACTGGTATCGACTTTTTCCCCAAACTTCCCGACGACCTGGAGCGGACCTTAGAAAGCAAAAGCCGCGATGACATGGTGGCCGAGTGGTTTTCGTATTAGTGCCCGGCGGCTGCATGGCTATATGGCCACCGGGGCTTTGATGGCCGGGTGGGGATTGTAGTTTTCGAGCGTGAAATCGTCGTAGGTAAAATCGAACACCGACCGCACAGCCGGGTTTAACCGCATGGTTGGCAAGGGCCGGATGTCGCGGGCAAGCTGCGTTTCCACCTGTTCTAAGTGGTTCAGGTACAGGTGGGTGTCGCCCCCGGTCCAGATAAATTCGTGGGCTTCGTAGCCACACGCCTGCGCCACCATCATTGTCAGCAGGGCGTAGCTGGCTATGTTGAAAGGCAGTCCCAGAAAAACGTCGGCACTGCGCTGGTAAAGCTGGCAGGATAGTTTGTTATCGGCCACGTAAAACTGAAAAAGGACGTGACAGGGTTGCAGTGCCATTTGGTCCAGTTCCCCCACATTCCAGGCCGACACAAGCATCCGGCGCGAATCGGGCGTAGTTTTAAGCTGGTGTATTATTTCGCTCAGCTGGTCGATACCGCGCGGTGTAGCCGGATCGCCGGTTCCCCAGCTGCGCCATTGTTTCCCATAGACCGGGCCAAGATCGCCGTTTGGAGCGGCCCATTCGTTCCAGATATTTACGCCGTTGTCGGTCAGGTATTTGGTGTTGGTATCGCCCCGGATAAACCACAGCAACTCGTGAATGATCGACTTGGTATGGACTTTTTTGGTCGTCAGCAGCGGGAAGCCTTCCTGTAAATTAAAGCGCATCTGATAGCCAAAAACACTGAGGGTTCCTGTGCCGGTGCGGTCGGTTTTTTGGGTGCCATTCCGGAGAATGTGACGAAGGAGATCGTGGTAGGATTGCATAAACAAAAGCCGTGAATGACAAATTAGCCCACAAAAGTAAGCCTTGAATCTCTACCAATCGGGCTGAGACACCGGCAGGAAAGGCGAATTTCAGTCAATTTCAAACGAATAGGTGATCTCGGCCGACGGGCGCAGCTGGGCAGTAGCCGAGCAATACTTGTCCATCGACAGGTCAATGGCCCGCTTCACCTTGCTGGTATCCAACGCGCCTTTCAGCTGATAGTTAAGGTGGATTTTCTGGAATGGCGCGGGCGTAGCGCCTTTCTCGCGCAGCCCCGTTACCACGATTCTAAAATCGTCGATCACTTGTTTCTGCTTCTTCAAAATCAGAATAACATCGATGGCCGAGCAACCTGCCAGGCCCATCAGCAGCATTTCCATGGGCCGTGCCCCGGCGTTATGGCCGCCAATGTCGGTGGCCGCATCGATGTGCTGCACTACGTCGGACTGGCCAGGTGCTTCAAAATGGAAGGCATCACCAACGCGCACGAGTTCGACCTGCATCGGGCTTAGTTCGGGCGTTTTCTCAACCTGCTGTAAATCAGGGGTCATCTTTCTTGCGTTTATAGGTAAGAGTTCGTATTTTCACCCGTCCAAACCAGCGAAGGCTATGTCCGGAAAATTCACGGAAGACTTATTCGATCTTAAAAACGACCGGCGGTTAAGCGTTTACCTGTATCGGGCTGGTTTCGGCGCGTGGCTGGTCTATATCGTGTCGGGTGCCCGCTTTATGCATTCGGTAAGCACATATCGAACAGACTTTGGGGTCTTCTCGTTCTTTTTGATGGTGCTGGGCCTGTCGGCTTCCATGATTTACGATTACTACCATCAGCCTGCCGAATTCGAGCAGAAAAAGAAATGGCTGGCATTCAGCTACTTAATTCTGGCCGGGCTGATCTATTTTTTTATCCTCCACAATGAATCGGCTTCTTTGCCTCATTTCATCCGGCAGCGGTGGTTCTGATGGTTTTTTTCTGTCGGCCCGCCCCGGATCGTGTCCGGGGCGGGCCGATTGTGTGTTGCTGAGGTTCCATGTTTCAGCAACAGCCTTTCAGCCAGGTTTGGGCGCTGAATTCAAAGTTGGGTTTGGCGAATATAATCAGCGAAAAACAACACCCGACGATCATCGGTCGGCTGAAACAAAAAAGGGATTACCGTGGACAATGCGTAGGCAGGTGCCGCCCAGAAAGACAAACCGGTTGGCGTAAGCGCTGTCGTATATCAACTGGAGTACTTTATGTTGCAGGTACTCCCGCAAAATAAAGCGGCCAAAGGAATGTAAATGAACTGGGTATTGCGATACAATCTGTGTTAGGTCAAGCATAAGCGTCAATATAGTGATGAAGCACACTCACCCGGTGGCTAAGCTGCTTGCTGTTGAATAAAGACAGGTAGGTTCGCATCCGTTCCTGATCCAGTTGCTGGCGAAGCAACGTCGCGTTCAGCCGCATGGCGGCAAAGTCCTCTACCGTGGTGAGCCGTGGGTCCAAATAGCAATAATCCAGCAGGGCTTTCTCCAGATGGGCCATTAAGACCGGGCGATTGGTTGAATCGCCCGTCTGAAGTGGACGCAGCACCTAATAACCAAAGTAGCAGGCGGGTTTGAGTTGCTGATAGGTAAAAGTAGCTAAAGAGGTATGGAAGGCCTGGGTTTTGCGGGTAGAAACCGAAGTCATGACATAAACGCCTTCCGGTATCAGGTTATAAATAGACAAAACCGTCTCTAAGGAGAGATAGGCTGGCTGATAGATTCGATTGGCAACCCAGCCGAGCAGGTTCTCATTGACAGGCGTTTCCCGAAATAAATACCACCGATTGGTTACGCGCTGGATATAGCCTTTTTGCTGCCACTCGACGAGCCTGCGGGTATCAAATGAAGGAAACAGTTTTAAGACTTCCTGGACGGAGAACAATCCCTGGGGGAAAAATTGCTGACGGAATGATACGTAATTCATTTCTGAAAATTGTTAAATATAACGCTTTCTAGAAACAGAAAAAATCCAGCTCCGCTTTTTATGTAAACATTTTATCTCTTCGGTAGTCCTAAATTTGTAATGACAGGTCGTAGTAAGCCCAATTAATAAGTACTGGAAACTGAACTGTACTAACCGGTAAGACCGCCAACGAAGTGTAGAAAAGGACTGTTGTGCCTGGTTACTACCTTTCTTGACCTACTGAATTTGCTTACTAAAGGGGTAAAAATGAATGATCGTTTTACAATTCTGCCATTCGTCGCTGTGAAAGGCAGCATTTTGGCGACAGCGTTCGGGCAGGGCCTGCCATAAATCCAAAGCATAGGTCCAGAAGTTGATTACCATCTATTCACAGTAAGTATTGGCAAATCAGGGCTTTCTGAAGAACATTGTCCCGCACCAAAAGCCGCGCCGGTTGAATCTATTAGCGGTTTTTGGGAAGGTGATCCTTTCGGGACACTACTTTGGACCACTAAACACGCCCTGCTCCTGCCATGACCCCCTCCAACCGGCGCCATTTTCTGACCTCGCTCGCGGCCCTCAGCGGTGCCGCACTGTTGCCCTGCGAACTAAACGCCCAGCCCCCGCCAACGGCCAAACCCCTGCCGCTCTCCTGCAATGGCTATACGTGGATGACCTTTTATGAACGGGCCAAAAAACAGTGGATGGCCGACCCCGGCGCATCGCTGGCCGAGTATAGACAAACCGGGCTGACGGCCTATGAACCCAGCATCAATTCGGCCGATGAACTGACCAGGCTGCTGCCGCTGCTGAAGACCTATAAACTGACCATGCCTTCGCTCTACGTGGGCAGTGTGCTCTACAAACCCGGCGAGGCTCAGCCATCCATCGACTCGGTGCTGGCCATTGCCGATGCCGCCCAACCCGTTGGTACGGCCATTTTTGTTACCAACCCCGACCCCATTAAGTGGGGCAGCCCCGACGACAAGACGGACGACGATTTGGCAGAGCAGGCCAAAAACCTGGACCGGTTAGGGGCTGAGCTGCGCAAACGCGGCATCACCCTGGCCTACCACAGCCACGCACCCGAACACCGGCAGGGTGCCCGCGAATTTCATCACATGCTGCTGGCAACCGACCCTAAAAACGTGTCGCTGTGCCTGGACGCACACTGGGTCTATCGGGGGTCGGGCAACTCGCAGGTGGCCTTGTTCGACGTTGTTAAACTGTATGGCCACCGAATTGTGGAACTGCACATCCGCCAGTCCAGCAAGGGTATCTGGCAGGAAACCCTGTCTGACGGCGACATCGACTACCGGCGTTTGGCGGCCCTGCTGAAAGCGCAAAACCGACGGCCTTTGCTGGTGCTGGAGCAGTGCTTAGAAAAAGGAACCCCTCATACACTGGGACCCGTCGAAGCTCATAAGCAGGACATAGCCTATGCACAAACTGTTTTTGCCGGGCTGGCGGGTTGATAGATACCCTGCCGGTTGCCAACAATTTTACCGGAATCGGGTTAGATCACTACTACCTACAAACGCTCTGTTATGACTACTGATTTGAACAAACCGGAAACCCAGGGAAAAACGGTTAAAACCATCCAGCCCAACATTGGCCTTGACAAAGACGTGCTCAAAAAGGCCAATGAACTCCTCAATCCATACCTGGCCGACCTGCACGTGCTGTACATAAAAACCCGCAAATACCACTGGAATGTGGCCGGGCCAAGCTTCAAGGAATACCACGAGTTTTTTGAAGAACAGTACAACCAGCTCGAAGAAATGATTGACCAGGTTGCCGAGCGGATCCGTACGCTGGGCGGCAAGCCGCTGTCCACTATGGGCGACTTCATTAAGGAAACCAGCCTGGCCGAAGATCACAGCGGTGAGGTGAAAACCGTCGATATGTTTCAGCGGCTCCTGGCCGACCATGAGCAAGTTACCCGCGAACTGCGCGACGACGTGACTACCTGCGACGAAGAACTGGAAGATGCCGGTACCGCCGACTTCCTGACAGGCCTGATGGAAGCCCACGAAAAAATGGCCTGGATGCTGCGTAAGTATCTTTCGTAGGTAACCAGCATCGAAGAATGGGTTATGAATGAGGACAATATGGCGGCCCTCATTCGTAACCCATTTCTTATTTATCCCCTTCCAATCCCTAAAATTTCTGACCTTTGTGCCCATGACGGCACGCCGTAGCCAGCCAGCCTGAAATTCAGAATACGCCCTCTCGGCAGATCGGCAATGCCTGTTCCTGCGGGTCTCTGGCATTCACAAAGCCCGGAGTCAAAAACCCGTTCCGCCAAAAACCCCTGCTAACCAACGCGTTCCTGAATGGTGTTTCCCCCTTTTCTGCGCCCTGGCGATATGGTCGGGATCGTTTCGCCCGCCACCTGGTTTCCCTACCCCGAACTGGCCGAGGGCCTGCGTATTCTGCGCGACGACTGGCAACTGACGGTTGTTGAAGGC
>JAYVAP010000165.1:0-2328 GCA_043750915.1 Spirosoma sp.
CCAGCCCGGCATGGTAGGGCAACGCCTTCACGTCGTTAACATTGAGCAACTCGGCCACCTGCTCAACGGTTCGGCGGCTCAGGCAATACACGATGCCTGATTTGCCTTTGTTTTGCTTAACAAATTTTATGAGTTGCTTCCGGGCATCAATCTTGTCGAGCTTGGGCCGGATTTCGTAATACAGGTTTTTTCGGTTGAACGATGTTTTGTAGAGGTCCGCTTCCTCCATCTGCAGGTTTTTCTGAATGTCGACCTGCACTTTGGGCGTCGCCGTGGCCGTGAGCGCAATCACCGGCAGGTTACCAATGTCATCGACAATACCGCGAATCCGGCGGTACTCCGGCCGGAAGTCGTGGCCCCATTCCGAGATGCAGTGTGCTTCGTCGATGGCCACGAAGGAGATGTTGGCTTTCTTCAAAAAATCCAAGTTCTCTACTTTCGTCAGCGACTCCGGTGCAATGTAAAGGAGTTTGAGGGTGCCGTTCAGGGTATCTTTTTTAACCTTGTTCATTTCGGCCTTCGAGAGGGTCGAATTCAGAAACTGCGCGTTGATGCCGAACGCATTCAATTGATCGACCTGGTTTTTCATTAGGGCAATCAGGGGCGAAATTACGATTGCGGTGCCCTCACTGATGATAGCGGGCAGTTGGTAGCACAGGGACTTTCCCGCGCCGGTGGGCATAATCACGAACGTGTTACGGCCCGCCAGAATACTGTGAATAATAGCTTCTTGATCGCCCCGGAACTGATTGTATCCGAAAATTTCTTTTAGCCGCTCTTTGAGGGTCACATAGACCGTCTGATCAACCTGCATCATTTCTACAAATCGTACAAAAGTTACTTTCCTCTATTGGCTTACCGTATCTTTGCTTTATAAAGTTAGCGAATATACGTTGCAATCTCCTCTTCAGCACGAAACCGACGTTGAAACTCTTAAATAATCACCAAACCACGGCCCGGTCGGTGCTAATAACCGAGGCTGATGCCCTTCGGCAGGCTGCCGACTTGCTCGACGGGGCATTTGACGATGCCGTTGAAACAGTCCTCAATACCACCGGCCGCGTGGTTGTAACGGGCGTGGGTAAGAGTGCGCTGGTGGGTCAGAAAATTGTGGCCACCCTGAACTCAACCGGCACGCCCGCCCTGTTTATGCACGCTGCCGATGCCATCCACGGCGACCTCGGCATGATTCAGTCCAACGACGTGGCCCTGGTGATTTCCAAGAGTGGCAGTACCGCCGAAATAAAGGTGCTTGTTCCCCTGCTCAGGCGCACGGGGGTGCGGCTAATTGCTTTGGTTTGCGACCGGGATTCGTATTTGGCCCGCCAGGCCGACCATGTGCTGCACGCCTACGCCGAGCGCGAAGCCGACCCGCTGAATCTGGCCCCTACCACCAGCACAACCGTTGCCCTGGCCCTGGGCGATGCGCTGGCCGTGAGCCTGCTTCAGGCGCGGGGTTTCACCCGGAACGATTTTGCCCGCTACCACCCCGGTGGTTCGCTCGGCAAAAAACTGTATTTGAAAGTGGCCGATTTATATCCCCACAACCCGTGCCCACAGGTGCAGCCCGATATGCCGGTGCGGGACGTTATCTTTAACATCTCGGCCAACCGGCTGGGTGCCACGGCTGTGGTGAACGAGAGCGGGCTGCTCATGGGGATCGTCACCGATGGCGACATTCGGCGCATGGCCTATGCCCACGATACGTTCCTACAGCTTCGCGCCCTGGATGTGATGACACCCTCGCCCGTGTGTGTGTCGCCCGATGCCTATGCGGTGGCCGCCCTGCAACTCATGCAGGCGCGAAATATTACACAGCTTATTGTGGCCGATATGGGGTATCTGAAGGGGTTTGTTCACCTGCACGACCTACTGCGCGAAGGGCTGGTTTGAACAATTGGCTTCCCGGGCTGTGCCTGCCAATACCCGTTATTGGCCTGCGCGGGTGGTTTTGAAAGGCCGGTTTTTCGTTTCGTCGGCATCCGTCTCTACGTATTGTTTAAGCTATGTTTGGGAGAGCTTAAACAAACTACACACCCCATTTTCCACATAATGGGGGAAATGTTCTACACTCCCCACAGTCCGTGAACATTTTTGTGGTCTGTCAGTGAAATATATTTCCTGGTTAACTGACTTTTAGTGAGCACCTTACTGGCTATGGCTGTTTCTGAGACGCAGTAACCAAAAGGCTGGTTAGCTTTTTGTCTGATGGGTAATCAGATTTGGTTCAACCGAGAAAAACTTAAACAGCCATGACCGCAATTGAATTTACCAATCACATCGGGAAAGTGTCCAAGTCGCTACGCCCGTTTGCGCTGCGCCTGACCA
>JAYVAP010000166.1:0-4044 GCA_043750915.1 Spirosoma sp.
ATGCGCATTAATTGGTTTGTTTTCATGATATTAAAAATGGATTAAGTGAATTACTGGACAATGGTAAGCAGTTTTATAATACGGCGGTGAGAAAAACGAAAAATTATTTTCACATCAGAATCTATGTCGGTACATGTAACCAACTGTATCCATGAGACATACGGAGTTTGGCAGTGGTGAGTGGGTACGCAAGGGGCCGGTTTTGAGAGAAAGACCCCGCCCGGCAACAAAGGGTTGGAAGCGTTGAAAAAAAAAGTTTGGGTTGGGCTGGCTTCAGGAATGGGTGCATTCAATGAGCACGTCTTTCCAGTAGTGCTGGTAGTGTTGGTGGCGGTTTTCTTTGGGGTTGGTTTTGTCTTTCACTAACTGGAGTTGGTAGCCCCGCTGAAGGCCGAGGCTGGGGCCAAACTTAGTGGCGAACGAAGCCGCATTGACGGGTTCGGCACCCTTTTCCTGGCGGAAGTCGATCCAACCATCGGCAGTGGTTTGGCTGGTATGCTGGAGAAACGACGTAGGCAAACTGATCGCCGGTTCGGTGGCGGCTAATGCCCGGTGTGGCATCGGTCATATAATGCAGCCGGGCCGCTTTGGCCGTTTGCACTGGGTCCTGGGCAATGTTGAGTAAATCCACTTTGGCTGGGTGTTGATGGGTTTGTTCAAACGGCAAACTCATCGTGCAGCCCGTTGGTTATGGGGTCGGGCTGCTTTCCCGAAAAACCACAGGGCCAGCGCACTGGCGTAGTAGTAAAAATCGATGGGATGCATAAACCTGTCGAAGGCTTCGGCTTTGGTGGCCAGCCCCATCAGCATGGCAGCCAGCACCACCCACAGGCCACGTTTATTGCGTTGCAGCAGCGAGAAAACGGCCAGCAGCATCAGAATCAGAATGCCCAGCGAGGGCACAACGGGGGTGAAAACGCGCCACTCGGGCAGCAGCAACCCCACAAACAGCAGCAACCCCAAACCAACGGTGGCCCCAAACGAACGCAGCGACAGTCGATGCCGGTTGAGCAATGCATAGACCGCCGTTACGGCGCAAACGATGCCCAAACTGTCTGCCAGAACAATCATCGACTGGTGCAGCGGCTCAAGCAGCGTGTTGCCTGCATACCCGATCACACCCATCAGGGCGGCCAGCGCGGTTGTCAGCAGGAAAAAGCCCCACAGCAGGCGGTTAAATAAAGAGATACGGCTAAAATAAAGCCAGAATATGCCGACACCAGTTCCGGCCAGAACAGAACCCGACAGCATGTGCGAAAAAATCATCACGAAATCTACGAAGTTTCGGCTACTTTTGCCAGCCAAAGGCGTTGACCGGCGCAACCGCAGTTAATCCTGTTTGCCCGGTGTTCATTGCCTTTGGCCGGACTTTCATTGATTCGGAATTTACCTGCATTGCCAACGATCTCATAAACTGTTATGTCTGTTTTAGTAAACAAAGACTCCAAAGTTATCGTCCAGGGCTTTACCGGCTCGGAGGGCAGTTTTCACGCCCAGCAGATGATCGAATACGGCACCAGCGTTGTTGGGGGCGTAACACCCGGGAAAGGCGGGCAAACCCACCTCGACCGGCCCGTTTTCAACACCGTTCAGGAAGCCGTTGACAAAGCGGGTGCCAACGTATCCATTATTTTTGTGCCGCCCGCTTTTGCGGCCGATGCCATCATGGAAGCCGCCGAAGCAGGTATTGCCGTTATCATCTGCATCACCGAGGGTATTCCTACCGCCGATATGATTGCCGTTAAGCAGTATCTGGAAGGCAGACCAGTGCGCCTGATTGGCCCCAACTGCCCCGGCGTGATGACGGCCGAGGAGTGTAAGGTGGGTATCATGCCGGGCTTTATCTTCAAAAAAGGCACCATCGGCATCGTGTCAAAATCCGGCACGCTGACCTACGAAGCCGTCGATCAGCTCACCAAAGCGGGGCTGGGTCAAAGCACTGCCATTGGCATTGGGGGCGATCCCATCATTGGTACCACCACCAAGCAGGCCATTGAACTGCTCATGAACGACCCCGACACAGAAGCCATTGTGATGATTGGCGAAATTGGCGGGGGCATGGAAGCCGAAGCAGCCCACTGGATCAAAGCCGACGGAAACCGCAAACCCGTGGTAGGCTTTATTGCCGGACAAACAGCACCCAAAGGCCGCCGGATGGGGCACGCCGGTGCCATTGTTGGCGGTGAGGATGATACGGCAGCCGCTAAAATGGCCATCATGCGGGCGTGTGGAATTCACGTTGTTGAGTCGCCCGCCCTCATTGGCGATACCATGCTCAAAGCACTGGGCAAATAGACGGCCCCAAGGAATATCGAAGGAGTGAAAGAG
This sequence comes from Spirosoma sp., assembly GCA_043750915.1. Classification (GTDB taxonomy): domain Bacteria; phylum Bacteroidota; class Bacteroidia; order Cytophagales; family Spirosomataceae; genus Spirosoma. The sequence continues at coordinate 2,329 of JAYVAP010000166.1, forward strand.
CAAACGAGCAGAACAAGGATTTGGTGGCTGACTTGGAAGCATATGCTGCCGGTTGTCATTGCCTGCTTAAGCCCGTTTGTTCTTTCGCTTTTTGCCCTGGCGCAGACCCCCACCAACGGGGTCGGCCCTGCCAGCCAGTACTACCCGGTACACGATCTTAGTCAGGATTTTGAGGTGTACGACGAGGCCGCTCGGGCCTACGTACCCTACATTGTTGAGCAGCACGCCGACAAAACCGCCCTGAGTGCCTACGTAGATATGGAAAGCAACCGGCATTATCAGTTGCTTATTTCAACCCGGCAGGATGGCTACTTATTTGTCAATGCGGCCCTGAAACGCAAACTCCGGGCGGGCACCTGGCAGGTACTGAGCATCGACAGTTTGTTTCGCCAATACCGGCAGCCCCAAATTTTTCTGACCCTTTACGGCGCACCTGGCTTCGATGAGCGGCAGCTTTTTATCGGTTATCCCAAGTCGGCGACCCAAAAGGCCGTTGTCCTGCGCGACGATAGCCTGGGTCTTCGCCCGCGCCCCCTGTCGGCCTATGTTAATTTTCTGGGGCTGGGTCTGCTGTTTCTGCTGGCTACCCACGCTTTTTTGTTCAGTATGCACCAGCGGGCTTTCCGGCGGTTCTACAACCTGCGCGATTTGCTGTCGCTGCGGGCGCAGGAAGAATCTTTTTTGATTAACCGGCCCCTGAGCGGCACCAATATTCTCTTTACCATTAACCTGAGTTTTGTACTGGCCTACCTGATCCTGTTGGTGCAAAGCCGCAACATCGACGTTTTCGCGTCGCAGTTGCTGGTCTCGGGCGAGCAGAAACTGGGGGTACTGGCGGGCGAATTTTTTGTGTTGAGTAGCGTGGCGTTTCTGTTGCTGATGGGTAAGTATGTGCTGCTGGAAGTGCTGGGTGGGCTATATAAACTGCAGGAAATTATCAACGTTCACTTTTTTAAGGTGCTTCAGTCGTCGCTGCTTTTTTTTACGGCCATGACCCTGCTGCTGGCGGCTGTAGCCTACAACATACCGGCAGCCACCTGGTTGCCCGGTACGCTGCTGATTCCGTTGGCTGGCTTCTATACGGCCCGGCTGGTGCTGCTCTATCTGACCATCCGCAGCCGGGAGTCCATCAAGAATCTTTATTTATTTTCGTACCTTTGCATCGTCGAATTGATCCCACTCATCATCGGTTTGCGGTTTGCACTTTGATGGCTGATTTCCGGCGATGTTGGTAGTAAAAAGGGTCAGAATGGTTTTCCTGTCGGTAGTCAACGAAACGCACAGGTACGAAACAGACCATTGAAACGCGTACAGATTCAATGAATGATACAAGCATGCAAGCGGGCGAAGACCAGCTGAAAACGGTTAACCGACTGCTGATAACCCAATCCCGCCCCGTCGATGAAAAATCTCCTTATTTCGATTTAGCGGACAAATACAACCTTCATATCGATTTTCGGCCTTTCGTTCATATCGAAGGGGTGGCATTTCGGGATTTTCGCCGTCAGAAAATAAGTATTCTGGCCCACTCGGCCATTATTTTCACCAGCCGCAATGCCATCGATAACTTTTTCAGGCTTTGTCAGGAAGGTCGCCTGGATGTGCCGCCCGACATGAAGTATTTCTGCATATCGGAGCAAACGGCCAACTACCTCCAGAAGTATATTGTCATTCGGAAGCGGAAAATCTTCAACGGCACCAAAACGGCTGCGGAGC
>JAYVAP010000167.1:0-6375 GCA_043750915.1 Spirosoma sp.
CCCGGACCGGGGCAAAGGTCCGCTGCTGGTTATGGTTGCTTCTGACCGGATTTCGGCGTTCGATGTGGTGCTGCCCCGGCCCATCCCGCTCAAAGGACAGGTGCTCAACCAAACCGCTCACTACTTTTTGCGGGCAACGGCCGACATTGTGCCCAACTGGCTGCTCAGTGTGCCCGATCCCAACGTGAGCGTTGGCCTGCTGTGCCAGCCCTATGCCGTTGAAATGGTGGTGCGGGGCTATCTGGCGGGTCATGCCTGGCGACAATATAAAAACGGACACCGGGTGCTGTGTGGCGTGGCCCTGCCCGATGGTCTGCGCGAAAACGACCGCCTGCCCCAACCCATTATTACGCCCACGACAAAAGCCCACGAAGGCCACGACGAAGATGTCAGCCGCGCCGAAATTTTAGCGCAGCACCTCGTTGGCGAAAGCGAATATGCTCAGTTAGAAGCCTATGCGCTGGCCCTGTTTGCGCGGGGCACGGCCATGGCTGCCGAACGCGGACTGATTCTGGTCGATACAAAATATGAATTCGGAAACCTCAACGGCCTGGTTTACCTGATCGACGAAGTACACACGCCCGACTCGTCGCGGTATTTTTATGCCGACACCTACGCAGAAAACCAGCAGACGGGCGGGCCGCAGAAACAATTGTCGAAAGAGTTCGTTAGAGAGTGGCTCATCACAAACGGGTTTCAGGGCCAGGTTGGGCAAACCATTCCGACGATGTCTGACGCGTGGGTGAATCAGATTTCGCAGCGGTACGTTGAACTATTCGAGACCGTTACGGGTCAGTTATTTCAACCCGCCGATAGTGCCGACCCGCTCCGCCGGATCGAAGCCAGCATCCGACAGACCTTGCAAAATGAACCGGCCGGATTACCAACAGCATGACTTCAGCCTGATTAGCTATGACGTATACGATTGAAAAAAACGAGCAATATGCCCTGATTCGCCTGGCCGAATCCGCCTTCGAGGGTGAAGTTCCCCAGGATTTCGAGATGCTGAGCCGGGTGCTGTTCCGCGAGGGATACAGCAATATTATTGTGGATATGGACACCATCCTGACCGTTGACCCAGCGGGCGTGAGCACCATCCGCAAAATAAACCGGCAGTGTACCACCGAGGTGGGCCTGCTGATTCTGGTTACTAAAAACGACGAGTTGATTGAGTTTCTGGATACGGCCAGAATCAGCGACCTCACGATTCTACCCACGGTGGAAGAAGCCATTGATGCCGTATTTATGAACGAACTGGAAAATGATTTTCGAAGCGAGAGCGATGACGAATACGATGCAGGAGACCCCATCAGCAGCCGCGACGAAGTCTGACCAAACCCCAGCCCACGACCCGGAACACCACCGGGCGGCCAGTCAGCCGTTTGCCCTCACCATTTTGGGGGCCGGTTCGGCTACGCCCACGCTGCGGCTGCACCCCACAGCCCAGCTGCTCACCGTGGGCACCGACTATATGCTCATCGACTGTGGCGAGGGCACCCAGCTGCGGCTTATCGAACAGAAAATCCGGGCGGGGCGGCTGCGCTACATCTTCATCAGCCACCTCCACGGCGATCACTATTTTGGGCTGGCCCCGCTGCTGTCGACGCTCAACCTGTCGGGCCGCACCGAGGATTTGTTTCTCTTTGGGCCGCGTGGCTTAGATGAAGTGCTGACGACCATTTTTCGCGTGGCCAACGCCAAGTTAGGCTACAACCTCCATTTTCAGGCCGTTGACCCCGCCACGCCGACCCAACTGCTCGATCATCCGCTGGTGACGGTAACGTCCATTCCGCTCCAGCACCGCATTGATTGCACGGGCTACCTCTTTCGCGAGAAACCGCTTAAACCGCACCTGCTACGCCATAAACTCCCCGCCGATGTGCCAGTTGCGTACCTGAAGGCACTCAAAAACGGCCAGGATGTGCTGGACGAAAACGGGGCAATCCTGTTCGCAGCTGCCGACTATACCGTGCCGGGGGCAATGCCCCGCTCCTACGCCTTTTGCTCCGACACGCGCTACGTGCCCGATCTGGCTCCTCAGCTGCGGGGGGTAAGCCTGCTCTATCACGAAGCCACGTTTCTGGACGATCTTGCCGGGCGGGCAGCCGAGGTCTACCATTCAACGGCCCGGCAAGCCGCCACCCTGGCGGCAAGCGCGGGTGTTGGGCGGTTGCTGGTGGGTCATTTCTCCTCGCGCTACAAAGAACTGGAACCGTTTTTAGCCGAAACCCGGTCGGTGTTTCCCGAAACAGACCTGGCCGTGGAAGGCGAAACGTTCGTTATTTAGCCAGCCAGCTACAAGACTGCCCCCCAGTTGTTCGTTGTCGTTGCAGACGTAATGGTTGTTTCCGCTCCTGTTCCCGTTCCCATATGCTGGTTTTTCGCTTAGGTTTCTTAGATGTCGGCTGGCTCGACCTGCTCGATATTCTGCTCGTTGCCGTTCTTATCTATCAGATTTATACCCTCGTGCGGGGCAGCGTTGCCAGTCGGGTATTTATTGGGTACCTGCTGGTTTACCTGGCCTATCTGGTGGTGAAAGCACTGGGGCTGAACCTGATGACAACCATACTGGAGTATTTTATCAGTGTGGGTGCGCTGGCCCTGATCATCATTTTTCAGCAGGAAATCCGGCGTTTTCTGTTGCTCATCGGCAAATCGACCAACGTAGCCAACAGCCGCTGGGTTCGGCGGTGGGTGATGCGCCAGCCAGCCGCTACCGACGCGCAAACCCAGCTAAAACCCATTTTGGAAGCCTGCAAAACCCTGGGCAGCGAGTTCTCGGGCGGGCTGATCGTGATCCAGAAAAACGACGATCTGGAAAAATTTGCCCTCTCGGGCGAGATCGTTAATGCTGATGTGTCTAAACCGCTATTGCTGGCCATTTTCAGTCAGTACAGCCCCCTGCACGATGGAGCCGTGCTGATTAGCGATGGACGGATTCGGGCGGCCCGCTGCATTTTGCCCGTTTCGGACGATGACGAGCTGCCCCCGGCACTGGGTTTCCGGCACCGGGCCGCCCTGGGCATGAGCGAGGCTACGGATGCGGCCGTTATTGCCGTTTCGGAAGAAAGCGGGCGCATGGCCCTCGCCCTCAACGGCGAGCTTTTTACCAACCTGAGCGGGGCAGAACTGGAAAACCGATTGGAAAACTACCTCCACGAACCCAATCTGCTAAACCATTTGCGCTGACAAGTAATGAGAAAAATCAGGGAAATACATTTATACAGAGACAAAAAAGTTAATCTATTTTTAATTTTCAAATCTAATTCGCGTGCGTAAACGTATAGTTAGAAATCAAGCCATAAAAAATTTCAACAGGAGAAATTATGACTACGTTTTACAAAAACTATCTTTGCCTACTTGCCCGAATGCTCGCCGTTGGCTTGCTGTTCATCCTCGATGCCTGCCAGGACCACCGCCTGCCTCCTACCCCAAACGCCCTGCCCGATGCTACGATTTATGTTTTGAACGATGCAAACCAGTTATTACGGGTAAACATCAAAACTTCCAATGTGCCCTCGGCAACCCTGAGCATTACCATCCCGGTGGGGGGGCCGCAGGGTGAACGGATCGTGTCGATTGATTTCCGGCCTGCCACCGGGCAACTTTATGGTGTGAGCAACATGAGTCGCCTGTTTGTTATTAATCCGGCAACCGGAGATGCCCGACCGTTGACCCCTGCGCCGTTTACGCCCGGTATTGCGGGAGGAAACGTCATTGCAATGGATTTCAATCCAACCGTTGACCGGATTCGCCTTGTTAGTCCCAATAACCAGAATTTGCGGCTGAACCCGGAAACCGGGTTAGTTGTGGCCACTGACGGGTCTATCAACAACGTGACCGGGGCCACCATTACAGAAGTAGCTTACACCAATAACCGGTCGGGTGCTACCACCACAACCCTCTATAACATTGACCCCGCCACCGACCGGCTCTATATACAGAATCCACCCAACAATGGCACCTTAGTGGACGTTGGACCACTGGGTTTAGATATTACGGGGGCCGCTGGTTTTGATATTTCGCCGACCGATAACACCCAGGGGCTGGTTGCTGTGACCTTTAATGGAGCCTCGGAGTTGCAGCAGATTAACCTCGCAACGGGTCGTTTGCAGAAATTAGGTAACCTGCCAGGTAACATCATTGGGCTGGCTATTCCGACGGAGCCGGTTGCCTATGCCGTTGATAATGCAACAAACCTGCTTATTTTCAATCCGCTTAACCCATTGCCCGTTGCCCGGCCTATTACGGGTCTTCAGCCGGGAGAGTTAATTCATGGCCTTGACTTCCGGCCTGTAAATGGTCAGTTATATGCCCTTGGCAACACAAGCCGACTATATACGATTAATACCGCCAACGGTGCAGCGGCCGTAGTTGGTAGTGTGGGGGCCTTCAGCCTGGTTGGAACAGACTTCGGGTTTGATTTTAACCCTACTGTCGATCGGATTCGGGTTGTTAGCAACACAGGTCAGAACCTGCGGCTAAACCCGAACGATGGCACATTAACCGCTACGGATGGGTTACTGTCTTTTTCTCCTGCGGGCACAACGCCTAATGTCAGCGCGGCTGCCTACACCAACAACTTCGCAGGTGCTACCACAACAACCTTATACGACATCGATATTCGCTCTGGCGGTGCAGTGCTGTTTCAGCAAAATCCACCCAACAACGGAACGCTGGTGAGTGTAGGGCTGCTGGGCGTTGATGCCGAAACGACGAATGGTTTCGATATTGGCGGAACCAGTGGTATGGCCTATGCCTTGCTGCGTTCGGGTGGCTCAACCAAAATATACACAATTAACTTAACAACAGGAGCGGCTACGGCTGGTGCAACCCTGCCGGGGAACCCCACTATTCGGGGGTTCGCGCTCGGATTAGGTTTTTAACTAATCGGCTGCAATGAATTATAACGGCCTGATTCGCTGATTAACGAATCAGGCCGTTACATGTAAGAACTTATCTCATGTTTTATGCAAAGTAAGCACCGGTCCAGGTTCCCAATGGCAAGCCTAAAAATTAAGCTTTTCACAAACCTGAGCGGGGCAGAACTGGAAAACCGACTGGAAAACTACCTCCACGAACCCAATCTGCTAAACCATTTGCGCTAACAACCGTTCGTCTGGTATCGACCTCAACGCACTATGATAAGCTGTAATGTTCGCGCCACCGCTTTTTTGCTGGCACTGCTCACCGCCTGCGCCCTGCCGGCCCGCGCCCAGTTCCGGCTCGACCTCGAATCGGGCTTAGTAACGGGTACGCGCTACAACGAAGTCCGTATTCCCAACACGGGCGGTACACTGTTCGATTTGCCAGCGGAGTTAACGGCTAAGCCGACCCTTTTTTACCGGATACGGGCGGGCTATACGTTTGGCAAACGACATACTATTTCGGCACTCTACGCCCCACTCACGGTGCGCTATACCGGCCAGCTTAGCCGGGATATAAACTACAACAACGTTTTTTTTCCGGCGGGCCAGCCCCAAACGGCCTTCTACCAGTTCAACTCCTACCGGCTCACCTACCGCTACACCATTATGGACCGCGCCCATTGGCAAATTGGCCTGGGCCTGACGGCCAAAATCCGCGATGCCAGCATCCGGCTGCAAAACGAAACCGGAAGCCTGGATACCCGTTTCGATGATCTTGGGGTGGTGCCGCTGGTCAGTTTCTCGGTGGCTTACCGCCCCACCGATCGCTGGAGTTTGCTGGTAGAAGGCGACGCGCTGGGGTCTAAATTTGGGCGGGCTGAAGATATCTTTGCCGGCGCAACCTACCGGCTTACCAACAACATTGGCCTGAAAGCCGGCTACCGGGTGGTAGAAGGCGGAGCCAGCGTGGATACCATCTACAATTTTACCTGGATCAACTACGCATCGGTGGGTGCCTTGATAACGTTTTGAGCGGGCATACCGGGCCGGGCAACCCATGCCTGTTGCGTTGCCTTTTGTTTGTGCGTAGTGCCGATTTTACAGGCGTTTTTTTTAATACTCCAGCAATCCGGGCAGATTTTTCGCCTGCGCTACAAAGTCACCCACCTGATCGAGGGAAGGCGGGCGCTGGGTGAACTGACGGACAGCATTGATCTCAATCAATTTAGCGTGCAGGTTCGCCGGGACCCGTTTCGAGAGTTCTTTCACCGTGTCGACCCCGGCTTCTTCCAGCAAATCGCTGTATACCCGGCCAATGCCTTTGACACGGGCGAGGTCGGCGCGGTTGGCCAGCTCCAGAATAACACGCGACTCAACCCCAATGGCCGCTGCCAATGACTTCCGCGCCTGGGGGGTTTTGGCCATATCGAGCAGGGCATCGCTGGTATCTAATCCCTGACCTTTGAGGGCATCCAGCACTGAATTTGTCGTGCCACGCAATTCGGAT
>JAYVAP010000168.1:0-2186 GCA_043750915.1 Spirosoma sp.
CAACGCCAGCAGCCCGCTGCCAACATCCAGCAACAACCCCATAAGGGGATTCAGTGCCTCAGCCAGCATCCCAATCTTGTTCTGAACTGTGCCCACAAACGTACTCAATTTGCCGCCGGTCGTCCTGGACATCTTCTCCAGCATCCCCTCAAACTGCCCCCCTTTGGTCGTCATAGAGTCGAATGCCTTTTCGATGTCGGTAAACTTTATCTGACGTTTCTCGGCCATCTTCAATATTTCATCCTTCGACTTGCCCAGCGACTTGCTCAGCGCGTCCAGAATCGGAATGCCCCGATCAGCAAACTGCCAGATGTCGCCCGTATCGGCAAACCCCTTTGACTTTAGCTTGCCATATATGCCTGCCAATTCACCAAAATTGGTTTGCACACCGGCGGCTACATTACCAATCTTCTCCTCCTGAGCAACAATGTCTCCGCTTTTAAATCCGTAACTAAGCAGGTTTCGACCCGCACCCATAACCTCTTCGTTGGAAAACGGGGTCACATCAGCAAATCGGTTCTGATCCGCCAGGAGCTTTTTGGCCACAGCAGGATCCCGCGTAAACTGCTCATAGGCCACCTGAGTTTGTTCCCGGTTGATGCCCATTTTGGCAAATGCACCCGCCCCCGCCACAATGGCAGCCGCACCCAATGCAGGCATCACCGCCCCCATCAGGCCCGATGCCCACCCGCCACCACCACCGCCACCCGGCAACGACCCAAACAGCCCGCCACCACCACGACCCCGGTTCTGAAGCCGGTTTAGCTGCTGCTCGGCCTGCCCAATCTCGCGGTTCAGCCGGCGCACCTCGCCCAGGTCAACAGAAACATTCCGCCGGCGGGTCAGCCCATCCAGCCGGGCATTCAGCGCATCAACACTGGCCACCTCACGCCCAAAACTCAACCGCCGGCGAAGCTGCTCAACAGACTGGCCCGCCCGCGAAAAACCCGACTGCATCCGGCCCGTTGCCCGCTCCATGCCCGATACCGTGCCGGAGTAGGTCGCACTCAGCCGCATCAGCCCCGGACTCATCAGGTCCCTCAGTCTGATCGCAAACTCATAAACACTGCTGTTCATCACTCATCCCGGGTTATCAGTCGAAACGTTTTCACAATATACTGGGCTTCGCGCCACAGCCGAACCAGGTCCTCCTCCGCCATTTCCCAGGGCTCCACCCCCGGAAAAACATAACGAATAATGGCACACATCCCCACCAAACCGTCGCCCTGCCGGTCGGTAACCTCGGGCCAGTCGGCTAAAGCTTTACCATTTTGCTCTGCCGAACCTCCAGAAACTGCAGCGCTTCCAGCGCGGCCGCATTAAAAAGGGCAGCCTCGGTCTTCACCGCTTCGTCGCCCCCCAGCCAGCAACTCTTCACCAGCACCTTGCCCGCATCCAGCATCACCGGCAGTTTGCTCATGGCAAAACTCAGCTCCCGGTCGGTAGGCTTGCGCAAATAGGCAATCCGCGCCCCCTCAATCATATCATCCTCCGCAGGCACCATATACGGATCATACTTCACCGACCTGTCGGCCACCGTAATCACCCGCACCTCGCCAAACTCCTTTTTCCACCCCTCAATTATCTCGGGCGTAATCTCCGCCACCAGAAAGTCCTTTTTTGCCATCACCCAATTAGGCGCTTAAACGCCGTTTAAACCTTGTTTTTTTACACCTGAAAATGTGGCATATCCACAAACTTCTCGTCGTCCGTGTGGCCGTCACCATCCCAGTCGCCACCCCAAACCACATCGGCAAATTCGTGCGCCAAAATCCGGGCCGCCCGCTCATAATGCACCGCGTCCCAAACCATGGCCCCATCCTGCACAAAGCCAATGTCAAACGCCCGCGCCGGCACCTGCTCGTGGCGGCTGCCACCGGGTAGCTTAAACGTAATCCGGCGCCGGGCCTCGGCGGGGCCAATGGCGGGCAAACCCGCCTTTTTGCGCAGCGAGTTCACAATGGCCAGCTTTTGCCGCCCCTGGGCATAGTAGGCCCGCTGCACATCGGCCGTCCTGAAAGTCTCCACCAAAATAATGGTCGGCCCGCCAGGATAGTGCAGCCCATACTGAATCCGCAAATAAGCCCAGGCCGCCTGCAGCCGCGCCACACAAAGCCCTATATCCCGATTAATACCCATGCCGTTTCGTGAATTTAAAAACAGAATCAACCCTTCTCCCTTTCCTC
>JAYVAP010000169.1:0-2456 GCA_043750915.1 Spirosoma sp.
GTCATGGCGGGTGGCCTGCTTGTCAATTTCCTGCAGCAACTTCAGGCTATCGACCGTGTGAATCAGACTGACAAAGGGGGCAATATATTTGACTTTGTTGGTTTGCAGGTGCCCAATCAGGTGCCACTGCACATCGGCGGGCAGTTGGGGCTGTTTGTCGGCCATTTCCTGCACTTTATTTTCGCCAAACAACCGGCAACCGGCATCGTAGGCTTCCTGCAGTTGGGCTACAGGCTTGGTTTTGGTAACGGCAACGAGCCGGGCGCGGCTCCCGAGTTCGCGGTCAATCTGATGAATCGTGTCGGCAATCATGCGTAAATAACGGCAATTGGGCGAAGGCCGTTCGGCAACCGGAGGTAAAAACGGGGTAGTGCGCTACCGATAAAGCCGTAATTTTTGGCTGGAACCCACCAAAACGCGGCTATTCGTTCAATAAACCGCCGAATGTCTTAGTTTTGACCATAAATTTAATGAACAACCAATTTCCTGCCTAAACCATGATATCTCCCGAACCCCGCCCCCAGACCAAGAATAATGGCCGCAGCTATCTGCTGGCTGCCCTGCTGATATTGGTCCTTTTTAATGTGCTGCTGCTTTATTTCTGGTACCAGGAGCGGCAGGACAACAAAACAAAAGATGCCACCATTGCCGCCAAAACGGAAGAAGTCCTGACTGCCAAAACCCGGCTCGATTCGATTTCGACCCAGCTGGATGCCAAAATTGCCGAAATCCAGCAGCTCGGCGGCAGCGTGGATTCGCTCATGAAAATAAGGCAGGAACTGGAGGTCGACAAGCGCGAGCTGCGCAATGTCAACGCATTCGACAGCCGTAAGTACGACCAGAAAATCCGGGATTATCAGGCACTGCTGACCCGCAAGGACGAAGAAATTGCCCGCCTGAAAGAAGAAAACGGGGTGCTGACGAAGCAAAACGAGACGCTGGTGCAGGAAAACACCGGCCTCAAAGCCGAACGACAAACCCTGAGCGATTCGGTGGTGGCAGTGTCGACAAAAAATCAGGAACTCGCCGAGAAAGTAACCATTGCGGCCGCCCTCCGGGCCGAAACCGTGACGGCCAACGCCCTCAACAGCCGGGGGAAAGAGCGCGACGGCGGCAGTTACAAAGCCCGGCAACTCGACAAAATAAAACTGTCGGTCAGGCTGGCACCCAACGGGCTGGCCAAGCAGGACCAAAAAGACCTGTATCTGCGGGTGCTCGACCCCAGCGGAGCCGTTCTGGCAGATCGGGCAACGGGTTCGGGCGAGTTTACCTATAACGGTGAGGGTATGGTTTATACGGCCATGCAACAGTTTGCGTTCGACAACAGCCGCCAGCAGATCGACTTCATCTACGGGCGCCCAGGAAAGCGTTTCGGCGAGGGCCGCTACACCGTTGAAATCTACTGCGAGGGTTTCCGCATTGGTGAGGGCGAGTTTACGGTGAGGTAAGGAGGAAAGGGAGGAGGGGGAAGAAGGGGAAGAAGGGGAGGAGGGGGAGCGATAAATTCCACCTTTCGTCCCTTTTCTCCCCCTCTTCCCTTTTCTCCCAACTTTTTTTCGCTTACCTTTGCGCCCTCATTTCAAACCAATTACGTACATGTTTCCCAATAACTACGAGACGGTGTTCATTTTAACTCCCGTTTTATCTGACATTCAGATGAAGGACGCCGTCGATAAGTTCCGCAAAGTGCTGACCGATAACGGTGCGGAGCTTGTTCACGAAGAAAACATGGGCCTGCGCAAACTCGCGTACCCCATTCAGCACAAAAACACGGGTTACTACCAGCTCTTCGAGTTTAAGGCCCCCGGAACGACCATCGAGAAACTCAATACCGAGTATCTCCGCGATGAGCGCATCATTCGTCACCTGACAATTGCGCTCGACAAGCACGCCGTGTCCTACAACGACCGGAAACGCAATGGCTTAGTGGGTAGAAGAAAACAAACCGAAAACGCCGGAGAGGCCAAGTAATCATGAGTTTGCAAAACGAATCTGTCTCGAAAACCGAGAACCGCAAAAAATACGACCGCTTCAAAAAAGCCGGCATCAAATACATCGATTACAAAGACGGTAATTTCCTGCTGAAACTGCTCAACGAGCAGGGCAAAATTCTGCCCCGCCGGTTAACCGGTACGGGCCTGAAAAACCAGCGCAAAGTAGCCCAGGCCGTCAAACGCGCCCGCCACTTAGCCATTCTGCCCTACGTTGGCGATTCCCTGAAATAACTGCACCGTCACCCGTCAATAACCGTTGTAAGCCTACCGGTCGCCTGTCAGTCAGGTCCGCGACCCCTTAAGACGCTGTGCCACTGGTGACCTAAATCACTTACGCTATTTTTTAAGATGAACATCATATTAAAAACCGACATCGCCGGCCTGGGCTATAAGAACGACACCGTTGAGGTGAAGCCCGGCTACGGTCGCAATTACCTGATTCCGCAGGGATTTGCCATGATG
>JAYVAP010000170.1:0-2475 GCA_043750915.1 Spirosoma sp.
CTTTAAGCCTGGCGATTACTGGATTTATCGGAATGTGGCAAACGGTGATATCGACTCGGTTTACTTTGTATCGCAGGAAATTACTTCTCGAAATAAAACACCGAGTTGTATCGACGAGGACGCAATCATACAATTGAGAGGTTTCGCTAAATCACTAACCTACTCATATGTAATTCAAAGTTGGGATGGAACTATGCAAATAGACTTAGCATCAACTATTGACTATTATGGTAAATACGATATAAATGCTCAAAAGCCAGAACAAATTGCTGGCCGAAGCTACTCTCAAACTATAGTTGCCATTGATTGCTGCCGTGATAGATGCATCCCCAATTGTAGCGATATGGGTATCCGTTTCGACCGGCTGGTATTTGCTAAATCAGTAGGTCTTGTACGCTGGGAGGCCATACGGCATCCTAAATTTGGCACGGTAACTTACGAACTCATTCGCTCAAACAGACTATGAAAACTTTTCAAAAACTCATGGCTTGGGGGCTATTGCTGAGCCTGCCCGCTTTGCTGGTTAGCTGCTGGGGCAAGTGCGTAGATAAACTCTTTACGCCCGACCACTATGCCTACTTTCTGGACTTTAAGCCCGGCGATTACTGGATTTACCGCAACGTAGCAAACGGAGATATCGACTCGGTCTACTTTGTGTCGAGAACTATCTCACCGGAAGCTGTTCCCAAAGGAGGTACAACTTGCTCTCAGGAGTATGCAACGGTTCGGTTAAAAGGGTTTGCCAAATCATTAACTTATGAATACATCGTACAGAGCTGGGATGGAACTATGCAAGTAGAGTTATCTCCAACAACTATCAGTTATTATGGTAAGTATGACGTAAATATTCAGATACCGGCAACGATAAATGGCAGAAACTATGCTAAAACAATATCTACTACGCATTGCTGTATTGAAGGATGCACGAATTTCTGTGGAGGAATAAACACCCGTTTCAACCGGCTGGAGTTTGCAAAATCGGTAGGTATAGTACGCTGGGAAGCCATTCGGCACCCGCAATTTGGAACAGTAATTTATGAACTCATTCGCTCAAATAAACTATGAAAACTTTTCTACTATTTTCGGTACTGCTCTGCCTGCTGTTTAACACGGTCTCGGCCCAGCCTGGGGATGATGGAAACTGTAGCCCCGGCGTGTATCGTCCTGATAAACAGATCAATCAAAACCTGATTCGGTCCACGTTTCGGTATACCATAACTTCTGCCGTTAACGGAAGTAGTTATAACTGTACGGGCTGCTTAGTCAATCAGTTGGTAAGCGGCAAACCGCGTCAGTACTTCATCACCGCCCGGCACTGTATTCGGGAAGGTAGCACGGGTAGTGGTCAGTACCTTCGATTCGATAATATTAAATTTGCGTTTAACTTCCAAAGTCGGGATGGAGATAACAACTCGATTCCTTTCACAGATTTCCCTATACTTGGCAACCGAGGCCCCTACCCTCAATTTCGTTACGCGTTCAACAGCCCGGTCAACCTGGTTTATGAATCGACGGGGCTGTTTGGAAGCGGCATCGGTATCGATATTGCCATGCTCGAGATTGTGACACCTATTCCACCCCACTTCAATGTTTACTTTGCCGGCTGGAAAGCCGATGGCCTGCTGGGGCCGGGTGGCGTTATCAACGCACCCATGACCCTGGTCCATCACCCCAGGGCTGATGCCAAAAAGCAGGCCGAGACCTACTTCGTGTCCAAATTAGAAAACCTGGTGGCTACCCGCTGCCGAATCGTTACCAAGGTTATCGATGCTATTATCAGTTGGTTCGGCGGCAAGTCCATTACCGAGACGATCTGTAGCTATGTCGATGTGCCCCAGTATCTGGTGCCCGCGATGACAACCGGTGCCATTAGTGGCGGTTCGTCCGGGTCCCCTTTTTTTACGAATGGCAACCGCCTTTTTGCCGTAACAAGTTTAGGGCCGCCCGGCGATTGCAGAAACTTAGCACTTACCTTTGGTAAGTTTCGCAATGCCTATGCCAACCGCGAAATGCGCGATCCGCTCAATCCAGGCTACAATGTGTCGGCCAATCTGTTCGGTATCGACGGGCGGGCTATCAGCTGCTACCCCGATAACCCACTGCGGCTGAGCGGCAACTATTTTCCAGCCCGCGATTACCAGCCCGCTTCCCAGCAAATTATTTCGGCCAGTACCAACATCGAGGCCGGGGCCATTGCGGGCAGTTCCAACACCTACGCCCGCGTGGATGGGGCCGGTTTTGTAACGCCACCCACGGGCAACACCCTGGAAGAGGGTTTTTTACGCATCTACAACGGGGCCGATTTTGAATTTCGGGCGGGTCAGGTCATCCGGCTGCTGCCCGGTTTCAGCGTCGATGCGGGGGCTAATTTCAGTGCCCGCATTCAGCCCTGCAACAGCAACGCCCGCGAAGGGGTGGATGGGCTGAGCCCATCCCAAACGGTGGAAGCAGCCCAGCCGGTGGTGATGCCTGCCG
>JAYVAP010000171.1:0-4650 GCA_043750915.1 Spirosoma sp.
TTCTCGTCTGCGCTGATGGGCTGCAAACAAAACGGCCCCACCCCCGCACCCACGGCGGCTTCACAAACGGAGTTGCTGGTGGCTACAAACTGGCGAATCAGCCGGGTATCGACACCCGACGGGCAGAGCATCAACAAGAACCGGCTGAATTTGAGTACGCAGGTTTTATTTGATTTAGACATGCAGTTTCGCGGCAACAACACCGTTCGGGCACTTGATCGAACCAGCAAACAAATTATCAATGGCGGCACCTGGAAACTTACCGTCGACAGCAAATCGATGGATGTGGAAGTGACCCAGTTCAGTGGCAATTTTCCCCTCGTCGAACTAAGCCGCACCAAACTTGTGCTGCGCCAGCGTGCGCCGGTCGACAAAAAAGATGCCGACATCAACCTCGAATTCGACCCAAGCCTGTAAACAATGCGCGCCGGCAATTTCATCCCGTTGCATATGCAAAAGAACGATCCCCGCACCCTGACGGCCTGGACATTTTATGACTGGGCCAACTCGGTGCATTCGCTGGTTATTGTGTCCAGCATATTTCCGGTCTATTTTTCGGCAACGGCCCTCAACAAGGCGGGTGGGCCGGTCATTGATTTCCTGGGCTTGTCGATCAAAAACTCCGTTCTGTTCTCCTATACCATTTCGGCGGCTTTTCTGCTCACCGCCCTGCTCTCGCCCCTTTGCACGGCCATTGCCGACTACAGTGGCCGCAAAAAACTGTTTATGAAAGCGTTTTGCTACACGGGCGCCATCAGCTGCGGGTTGCTGTATTTTTTCACGAAAGAAACGACCACCTTTGCCGTCATTTGTTTTGGGTTAAGCTTAGTGGGCTGGAGCGGCAGCATCGTTTTCTATAATTCGTATTTGCCCGAAATTGCTACCGAAGACCGCTTCGACCGGGTGAGTGCGCGGGGCTTTTCGATGGGCTACCTCGGCAGCGTGTTGCTGATGATTTTTAACCTGCTGGTGATTCTAAAACGCGACTGGTTTGGCAACATCTCCGAAGCAACGGCCTCGCGTTTGGCCTTTCTGACGGTTGGGTTGTGGTGGGTGGGTTTTGCCCAGATTCCGTTCAGCCGCCTGCCAAACGGCGTTCGGGCGGCAAAAAAAAGCGGCAATTATCTCCTGAACGGCTTTCGGGAGTTGCGCGTCGTTTTCGGGCAACTCCCGCAGCGACCGCTGATCCGAAAGTTTCTGACCGCCTTTTTTGTGTACAACATGGGTGTTCAGACGGTGATGTATGTGGCCACGATTTTTGGCTCCAACGAACTGAAAATGAACGGCCAGAACCTGATTATTCTGATTCTGCTGATTCAGCTGGTGGCCATTCCGGGTGCTTATGGTTTCTCGCGGCTCTCGGGGCGCATTGGCAACACCTACGCGCTGATGGTGGCGGTGGTGATCTGGATCGGCATTTGCGCCGGGGCCTATCTGCTGCAAACCCAGACCCAGTTTTTTGCGCTGGCAGCGATGGTGGGTTTGGTCATGGGCGGCATTCAGTCGCTGTCACGCTCCACCTACGCCAAGCTCATCCCGGCCACTACCGACACGGCTTCGTATTTTAGTTTCTATGACGTGACCGAGAAAACCTCCATCGTTTTGGGCACCCTGCTCTACGGCCTGATTGAGCAGCTCACGGGCAGTATGCGCAACTCGGTGCTGGCCCTGCTGGTGCTGTTTGCGGTGGGTTTGCTGTTGCTGTGGCGGATTCCTTCACAAAAAATCTACTACGCCCGCTTAGAAACGCCGGAAGTTTCTTAAATTTGTGGCGGTCTGAAGCATCAGAACCGTTACGAAGGAGGTTAGCTCAGTTGGTTCAGAGCGCTGCTTTGACAGAGCAGAGGTCAGCGGTTCGAGCCCGCTACTTCCTACCAGTTCAGTAAAAACCCCGCAAATCAGCCTGATTTGCGGGGTTTTTACTGAACACAAACTGCTTATCAATAAAAGGCGTATTACTTCAGTGACCGACTGCTCAGTTGCTTTAAGTCCGGAAGCTTAACCTGTTGGCATGACAAAACACGATTTCGGTCCCGATTTCACCTGGGGCACCGCCACGGCCGCTTACCAGATTGAGGGTGCCGTTGACCGCGACGGACGCGGGCCTTCCATCTGGGATACGTTCTGTAAGCAGAAAGGAAAAATAAAAACCGGTGAACATGCCGATATCGCCTGCGAATTCTACGACCGCTACGAGTCGGATTTGCATCTGCATCATCAATTAGGATTCACCGCCTTCCGGTTTTCGCTGGCCTGGCCGCGCATTTTGCCCGATGGCACCGGCCCGCGCCACGGTGGCCGCATCAACGAGGCCGGGCTGGCGTTCTACGACCGGCTCATCGACCATTGCCTGGCCCTGGGCATCACACCCTGGATTACGCTCTACCACTGGGATTTACCGCAGGCCCTCGAAAACCGGGGTGGCTGGACCAATCCGCTGATTGTTGACTGGTTTGGTGAATTTGCCGATATCTGTACCAAAGCCTTTGGCCATAAGGTGAAGCACTGGATTATTCTGAACGAGCCGCTGGCCTCGTCGGTGCTGGGCTATTTTACGGGGATGCACGCCCCGGGCCGACGCAGTTTCCTGAGTCTGCTGCCCGTTATTCATCATACGGCACTGGCCCAGGCCGAAGGGGGACGCAGGGTGCGGCAGAACGTGCCCGGTGCGGAGGTGGGCACTACTTTTTCGTGCTCGCCGGTAGACCCCTTCACCACCTCGCCCCGCGATGCGGGTGCTGCCGCCCGCGTAGATGCCCTGCTCAACCGGCTCTTTATCGAACCCGCACTTGGCTTAGGCTACCCCAGCGAGACGCTGCCGTTTTTGGCCGACATTACCAAAAAAGTAGCCAAACTGGGCGACATGGAGCGGCTGGCGTTCGACTTCGACTTTGTGGGGTTGCAGCACTATTTCCGGGCGGTGGTTGAGCATACGTTTTTCATGCCCTACCTGTGGGCTAAAGAAGTGTCGCCCCTGCAGCGCAGCGTGCCGGTCATTACCGAGATGGGCTGGGAAGTGTATCCCGAAAGTATGTACCGCATCATTCACCAGTTCAGCCAGTATGCGGGTGTCAAAAAAATCTATATTACCGAGAGCGGGGCCGCTTTTTACGATACCGTCACGCAGGGTACCGTTCAGGATACGGCCCGGCTGGAATACCACCAAAATTACCTGCACAGCGTGCTGCGGGCCAAACAGGACGGGTTGCCGGTGGCGGGCTATTTTGCCTGGACATTTCTCGACAATTTCGAGTGGGCCGAGGGCTACCGGCCCCGCTTCGGGCTGGTCTACGTTGATTTCCGCACACAGCAGCGCATTGTGAAGGCATCGGGCCGGTGGTTTCAGGCCTTGCTGACCACCGGTTAAAAACCCCGCCCCACGTCCGGCAGTTTATCTTCCTGAAAACACAAACTGGCAACAGGCCCCGTTCCAACCAGCCATTATGATTCTTTCCTTCACTACCCCCGCACAGGCTGTTTCGGCCATTCAGTCGGGCAACCGCGTGTTTGTCCACAGCGTTGCCCAAACGCCCCACGTGCTCATTGATGCCATGGTGGCGCGGGCGGGCGAGTTGAGCAATGTGGAAGTCTGCCACATTCACACCGAGGGGCCGCTGCCCTATTTAGACGCGCAATACCGCGACTCGTTCCAGCCGAATTCGTTTTTTATCGGGGCCAACATGCGCACGCAGCTTAACCAGGGCATTGGCGATTATGTGCCGGTTTTTCTGAGCGAGGTGCCGCTGCTGTTTAGCCGCCGGGTGCTGCCCATTGATGTAGCCCTGATTCAGGTGTCGCCCCCGGATGCGCACGGCTACTGCTCGCTTGGCCCATCGGTAGATGTGTCGCTGGCGGCAATCCGGTCGGCCAAATATGTTATTGCGCAGGTGAACCCGCGTGTGCCGCGCACCCACGGCGACGGCCTGATTCCGGCCAGTATGCTCCACGCAGCCATTGAGGTCGATGAGCCGTTGTATGAGGTGCTGCCGGGTGCGATCAGTGTAGAAGACCGAAAAATCGGGCAGTACGTGGCCAGTTTGGTGGAGGACGGGGCTACGCTGCAACTGGGCATTGGCGGCATTCCGAACGCCACACTGGCCGAACTGATCCATCATAAGGGGCTGGGCATCCATACTGAAATGTTCTCCGATGGGGTCATCGACCTGGTGGAACGGGGCGTGATCACGGGCGAGCACAAAACGGTTCTCCCCTACCGCATCGTGTCGGCCTTTGTGATGGGCAGTCAGCGGGTCTACGATTTTATCAACGACAACCCCGGCGTGGCCATGAAACAGGCCAGCTACACCAACGACACGGCCATTATCCGGCGTAACCCCAAAGTGACGGCCATCAACTCGGCCATTGAAATCGACCTCACGGGGCAGGTCTGCGCCGACACCATCGGCACCATGCAGTACTCCGGCGTGGGCGGGCAGATGGACTTTGTGCGGGGCGCGTCGCTGTCGGAAGGCGGCAAACCGATCATCGCGCTACCCTCCGTGACGAGCAAAGGACTGAGCAAAATCGTCCCGTTTCTGAAAGAAGGCGCGGGAGTAACGACCACCCGCGCCCACGTCCACTACATTGTCACCGAGTACGGCATCGCCGATCTGTACGGACGGAACCTGCGCCAGCGTGCCCGGCTGCTCA
>JAYVAP010000172.1:0-2200 GCA_043750915.1 Spirosoma sp.
CTGGCCACGCCCACGGCCATCATGGTCGGTGTGGGCAAAGGAGCCGAAAATAATATTCTCGTCAGGGATGCCGAAAGTCTGGAGCGCGGGCGGGAGGTAACGGCCGTAATACTCGATAAAACGGGCACCATCACCGAGGGCAAACCCACCGTAACAGACTGGTTCTGGGCGGTTGAACCGGACCGGCAACCGGCTTTTCGGTCGGTGCTGCTGTCGATGGAAGCCCGGTCGGAACACCCGCTGGCCGACGCAGTCGTGCGGGCCTTATTGGCACAGGCCGTTGAGCGGGTCCCGCTGACCGGCTTTGTGAGTTTGACCGGTCAGGGCATCACTGCCACGGCCAATGGCAAACAGTTCTGGGTGGGCAACCGGACCGTGGTCGATCAAGGGGAACTGACAATACCCACCGATCTGAGCATCCAGGCCGACCAATGGCGGGCCGATGCCAAAACGGTTGTTTATTTCCTGAACGAAACGCAGGTGCTGGCCGCTGTGGCCA
Organism: Spirosoma sp.; assembly: GCA_043750915.1. GTDB lineage: Bacteria > Bacteroidota > Bacteroidia > Cytophagales > Spirosomataceae > Spirosoma. The sequence goes on from JAYVAP010000172.1 coordinate 500, forward strand.
TTGCCGACCGCATCAAAGACACGGCGCGGCAGGCCATAGCCAACTTACAAAGTCAACACATTGCCGTGTATATGCTTACCGGCGACAACGCCCGCACCGCCCAAGCCGTGGCCCGGCAGGTGGGCATCTTAAACGTGAAAGCCGATGTGCTGCCTGCCGACAAAGCCAGCTTTGTGACGCAGCTCCAGGCCGATGGCTACGTAGTGGCCATGGTTGGCGACGGCATTAACGATGCCGAAGCACTGGCTCGCGCCGACCTGAGCATTGCCATGGGGAGCGGTTCAGATGTGGCCATCGACGTGGCCCGGCTCACCCTCATCACGTCTGATTTGATGGCCGTTCCCCGGGCACTGGAACTCTCGCGCCGAACCGTACAAACGATCCGGCAAAACCTGTTCTGGGCATTTATTTATAATCTGATCGGGATTCCCCTGGCCGCCGGGCTGCTGTATCCCGCGTTTGGTTTTCTGCTAAACCCCATGATTGCCGGTGCCGCCATGGCGCTCAGCTCGGTCTCCGTAGTAACCAATAGTTTGCGACTGCGGTCGGCCAGGCTATAACGGCCGATGATCCGGCGAACGCCGTCGGATTACCCATTTACACGTTAATTCAAACTAAAATGAGCACGCTCAAATTCAAAACCAACATCAAATGTGGCAGCTGCGTTGCTGCCATTACGCCCCACCTCAACGCCGTGTCGGGCATCGATAGCTGGGTGGTCGACCTGAAAGATCCCAACCGAACGCTGACGGTTATAACCAACCACGTCGATGCAGATACCGTCAGGAAAGCGGTGGAAACAGCGGGCTACAAAGCAGAAAACGCGTAAAAGCCGGTGTTGCTGCGCGGTGTTCATGGATGCTCTCACGCAGCAACACCGGTCACGATTATATTTCCAGTACCCCATGCTCCGGCTCAGCTCCCTTTTGCCGATGGGTTGGCGTGTTCGGGTTTGAGCACGACCAGGTCCCGAACCGGGCCACCCGCGTTGATCTTGACCACCATTTTGTCGAGCAGCGGTATGGCCCAGCCGGGAATAAACTTGTCGGTGGTTTGAATATAGACTTTGGGGAAATCATACAGGGCGCGGCCCAGTCCAAACTGTACGGCACACCGTTTCATGGCATCGCTGATGCCGCCTTTTACCGGCTCAACACTGGTACGGCTGGCTCCGTCGGTTTTTCTGACGATTTCGCCACCGGGCAGTATCACCGTAATGGTACAGAGAAAACCGCCTTCGATTTCCCGGATCTCGTTTTGCCAGCCCGCCCAGCCAAACTGGTCGTCGAAGCGCTGCATGACACTGCGGTTGGTGATGTAGGGCACGACAATAATTTTCTGGCCATCTTTGGTTTGGCTTTGCACCCGCCATTCCACTTCATGCTGGGTTAAGGGGGCGGTTAATGCGGTTAGTTCCATTTGTATCGTTGTTGGTTAATTTGGCAGGCGGCACTTTTGTTGAAACGCTTATTTTTGGGCACAATGCCATCATGCGCTTACTAATGCGTGGCACCTGGACCCGTCAGTACCGCCCGGATGGCCTGTGCTTTAAGGAGGCACTCGGCCCACTCCTGCGCCGGGTCGGCATCGTAGGTGATGGCACTGCCCACCGAAAATGACGCATAGCCGCTGTGCTTATTGTAGAGCAGCGACCGGATAACGACGTTGAAATCGAACTCGCCGTTGGGTGTCACGTAGCCG
>JAYVAP010000173.1:0-3952 GCA_043750915.1 Spirosoma sp.
CGGGCCGTGTTTGCTGCTCGCGGAGGCTACGGCTGCTACCGCATCGCCGATGGCCTTGACCTGACCCGCCTGATGGCCCGCCACAAATGGCTCGTTGGGTTCAGCGATATTACGGTGTTGCTGAGTTTGCTCTATAACCACAACCTCGTAAGCCTGCACGGGCTGATGCCCCGCCAATTTGGTCAGCCCGGGCGGGCCCAATCGCTGGAGTCGCTGCGGCAGTGGCTGTTTGGCGAAGGGCCGGCGCAGTATGTGGTACCGGCTCACCCGCTCAACCGCCCCGGCCGGGCCACGGGGTCACTCGTGGGGGGCAACCTGACCCTGCTCGTCAACTCGCTCGGCACGCCCACGGATATAGATTTTGCCGGAACGATCCTGTTTCTCGAAGAAATAGACGAAACGCTCTTTTCGCTCGACCGGATGATGACGCAACTCCGCCGGGCGGGCCGGTTGGCCAACCTGGCGGGTTTGGTGGTGGGTCAATTTACCGATATGCGCGTGAACGCGTCGCTCCCGTTTGGAAAAACGGCGTTCGACCTCATTGCCGAGGCCGTAGCCGACTATAACTATCCGGTCCTGTTCGATTTTCCGGCTGGTCACGTCGAGTACAATCTGGCCCTGCCCATTGGGAGCACGGTGGAACTGCGGGTTGAAAAAGAGGAAGGGAAGGTAGTGTTCAGTAGCTTTTCCTGAACCGCGCCCGTCACTTGCGCGCCTGTTCCATATAATCCACTGTTAGGTGACAGAGCGATTTCATGCCCAGCACAAAGCAGCTTTCGTCGATCCGAAAGTCGGGGGTGTGGTGTGGAGCCGCATCAACCACTTTAGTGCCTTTGGTCATGCCACCCAGGAAAAAGAAAAAGCCCGGCACTTTTTGCTGGTAAAACGAGAAATCTTCGGCCCCGGTTTGGGCGGGTGTAATTTTGACGTTGCTCTTCCCGGCCACAGCCTCCAGCGAACCCACCATCTGATCGGTAAGTTTAGGGTCGTTGTAGGTAATTGGATACATAATATCGATTTTAACCTCGGCTTTGGCCCCGGCACTCTCGGCAATGTGGGTGGCCACTTCGTTGATCCGGCGGTGAATGGTTTTCTGCATATCGGCATCCAATGAGCGGATGGTGCCAATCATGTTCACCTCTTCGGGAATGATATTCTGGCGGATACCGCCGTGAATGGCTCCCACCGTGACCACGGCGGCATTATCGGTCAGGGGCAGGTTTCGGCTAACGATGGTTTGCAGCCCCATGATAACCTGCGCCGACGTAACAATGGGGTCAACGCCCGACCAGGGCGACGCGCCGTGGGTTTGTTTTCCTTTTAGTTTAATGGCAAACTGATCGACGGCGGCCATGGTTGCACCGGGCCGGTATTTGATGGTACCCACTTCGGTTTGGGCGTTGATGTGCAACCCGAAGATGGCATCGACTTTGGGGTTCTCCAGCACGCCTTCTTTTATCATCAGGTAGGCTCCGCCTTCTTCGCCGGCCGGGGCTCCTTCTTCGGCGGGTTGGAAAATAAATTTCACCGTGCCGCGCAACTCGCTTTTCACCGATGCCAGCACCTCGGCCGCGCCCATCAGCATGGCCACGTGTGTATCGTGGCCGCAGGCGTGCATGATGCCCGTTTGCTGCCCGTTGAACTCGGTGCGTGCGTCGGACTTAAAGGGAACCTCTACGCGTTCGGTCACGGGCAGGCCATCCATATCGGCCCGCAACGCTACCACCGGCCCGGGCTTTCCGCCCCTGAGCAAGCCCACGACACCTGTTTTGCCCACGCCTGTTTTCACTTCCAGGCCAAGGGCCTGCAGGTGGGCGGCAATTTTGGACGCTGTTTGAAACTCGCGGTTGCCGAGTTCGGGATGCTGGTGAAAATCCCGGCGCCAGGCAACAACTTTCTTTTCGAGACCTTCGGCGGCCTTGTCCATGCGGGCGTTGAGCGTACCCGGTTGGCCCAGGGCGGTTAGGGCCAGCAAACTAAAGAGGGCGGCAGTGCCGGGGGTAAGTAAGTTTACGTTCATAGCAAAATGGCTTAGTTAGCGTGGTCAGTATGTTCGATAATTGAAAACCAGCTATTACCAATGATCTATTGGCAATAGCTGGTTTGGACCCAATAAAGGTAGTCATTCAACAAGCAAATACGGCTCAGGGTAGCTGTTAGTAGTTGATTCAGGCAAATTTATTATAAATCTGACATAACTTCCCCAAATCGTTAAAAAAAACCTCAATCTATAGTATACCTATCATGGTCTGCATCTATTATCTTTGCACCCTGTTTATCAATAATTTTCATCACGGATTCAATTCCTACTCGCAAATGAGCAAAATTTTATTAGGAAGTTGGCTGCTTTTACTGCTCTTCTGCCTGCCGGTGCTGGCGCAGGAAACCACCGTAAGCGGCCGCGTCACTTCATCAGATGACGGTTCGGGCTTACCCGGCGTGAGCGTACAGGTTAAAGGAACCACCCGGGGCACCACCACCGACGTGGATGGGCGGTATCGCCTGACGGCATCGGCCAGCAATCGTTTAGTGTTTAGTTTCATTGGTTTCACAAGTCAGGAAGTTACGGTGGGCAACCGCTCAACGGTGAACTTAGTGTTGCAGAATGATGCCAGCAACCTCGGCGAGGTAGTGGTTACGGGATATGGCGGTACGGTGAACCGGCGCGAGTTTACCGGAGCCAGTTCAAAAGTGTCCGGTGCTACAATAGCTAACTTACCGGTAGGCAGCTTCGATAAGGCCCTGGCGGGCCGGGCAGCCGGGGTGCAGGTGACCTCTGCCAACGGGGTACCGGGCGGAGCCATCCAAATTCGTATTCGGGGTGTCGGCTCAATTTCGGCCGGCAGCGACCCGCTTTACGTGGTAGATGGTGTTCAGCTGAACACCACCAATAGCTCGACTTTTACCAGCAGTAACCCGCTGTCGTTTTTAAATCCGAGCGACATCGAATCCATCGAGATTTTGAAAGATGCTGCTGCGGCTTCCATCTATGGATCGCAGGCAGCCAATGGCGTTGTGCTGGTGACCACCAAACGGGGCAAAGCAGGCAAAACCCAGGTAACCTTAAACTATTTTACCGGAATTGCCGACCCCATCAAGAAACTCGACGTGCTCAACACCCAGGAATGGATTGCCCTGCGCACCCAGGCTCGTGTTAACGGCGGACAGGCAGCTGATGTTGCCAACTCAACAGTGTTGCGAACGCTGCGTCTAATCAGCACACCGGGCGCACCGAACCCGGACAATCTGCCCGCTAACCTGAGCGATGCCGACGTAGCGGCCCTGCCTACTTACGACTGGCAGGATGCTGTTTATAAGCGGGGAATCACAAACAACTACGAGGTCGGCCTTAGTGGGGGTACCGAGAAGACCCGCTTCTTTGTTTCGGGTTCTTACTACACCCAAAGTGCTAACATCATTAAGGTCGATTTTATGCGGGGCACCCTCAACACTACCCTCACGCACCAGATCAACAGCAAACTGAGTATCGACCAAACGCTTAAACTGAGCACCATTACGGGACGGGGCCAGTTTGGTGGTCCCAATGGGGGTTCTTTTTTGGGAGCAGGCGCGTTTTCCTCGCCCCTGATGCTGCCAAGTGTCCCTATATTCAGCAAAGACGGTTCTTATAATGGAACTCCAATAAAGGGTGGTATACCAGGTATCCTGAACCAGAACATTGTGCAGGTTAGTGAATTGAATACCATCCGGGCCGACATCAACCAGTTTGTGGGTAGTTTGGCCCTGAACTACAAAGTGATCGACGGGCTGACAATTCGGCCGTTTGTTAGTCTTGATTATCGCATCATCCGGGGTCGGAACTTCTCCGACCCACGCACCGCCGGAGGTTTCCCAGTGCGGGGCCGGATTGAAGATCAGGTAAATGAAAACAAAAACTTCCTGACCAATATAACCGCCAACTACAACAAACTCTTTGCGGGTAAGCATGATG
>JAYVAP010000174.1:0-3119 GCA_043750915.1 Spirosoma sp.
CCCACCTCGCTACGACGTTTCCAACTACGGTCGGCTGCGCAGTTTTCAGTCGACTACAGCGGCAAAAAAAGTTTCTGCGGCCACCAACATCAACGGTACGCTCATCAAAGGTTCGGTTATTCAGGGATACCGGTCGCTCAACATCCGGGCGGGTGGCAAAACCCTGAACCGCTACGTGCATAAGTTGGTAGCCGAATATTTTGCCATCCGCGAAAAGCCCGATCAACGGTTTGTCATTCATATGGATTATGACAAGCAGAACAACTTGTATGAAAACCTGCGCTGGGTTACCAAGGAGGAAATGATTGAGCACAACCGACACAACCCAACGCTGCTGAACCGGCCCGCTGCCCAACGCACCAGTAACTATAAATTAACCGAAATAAAGGTAAAAATCATTAAGAAACTCCTGCGTAACGACAAAAACCGGCTCAAGATGATTGCCAGACAGTTTGGCATCACGCACACCCAGCTAAACCGGATTCGGTCGGGTGAGAACTGGAAACACGTGACTATTGACGATTAACCAACGAATAGGTACCGACCGGGATCGGTGCTGACACCTGATTTTTGAGTGATGTTTGAGACAAATGGTACAGCCGGTTGGGATTCCTGACCGGCTGACTCGTTTCTGACTGGCCCGGTTGCGGTGATCAGGACGCGACAGGCTCGCCCACGGCAACCGGCACGTAGGACAGTGGCAGCGACAGAAAAAACGACGTGCCAACGCCCTCCGTAGTCTCAAACCAGATGCTGCCCCCGGCATATTCGACACCCCACTTGGCAATGGCCAGCCCCAGGCCCGATCCGCCCCGTTTGGTGCTGAAGTTGGGCAGAAACACTTTGGTCCGAATGGCATCTGGAATACCCGCGCCGTTGTCGTGAATCTCTATCTGCACCTCGTCGTCGTTGGCAAACAAGTTTAGCCGGATGGCGGGCTTACGGTCGGGCGGCACCGACTGGATTCCGTTGATAAGCAGGTTGGTGAGGATGCGGCCCATCAGCTGCCGGTCGCCGATGACCATTACCGGCCCGGGTACAATTTGCCGCTGGAGTGTGATGCGGCTGTCATCGGCATATAAATCAGCGGCTTTGTTGAGCACCCCCGTCACCTCAAATACTTCGTTTCGGGGCAGGGGCATTTTGGCTAAATCGGAGAACGACGTAGCAATGTCGCTCAGGTTGTCGATCTGGTCCAGCAGCGAGTCGAAGGTGCGTTTAATGGTTTGATTACGCGCCAGTTCATCAGCCGCGTTCAGTTCCCCGTCGGGTCCGTTTATGTCGGGAAACGTTCGTTGCAGGTGTTGCAGGGTCAGTTTCATGGGGGTCAGCGGGTTTTTGATTTCGTGCGCTACCTGCTTGGCCATTTCGCGCCAGGCCGACTGTTTTTCGTTCTGCGCAATGGCTACTTTACTTTCCTCCAACTTAACCAGCATCCGGTTATATTCCTGAATGAGCAGCCCAATTTCATCGTCGGAGCGCCAGGGCAGCGGTTCGTTGGGCCGTTCGAGGTTGGTTTTTCTGATTTTCTGGGTCAGCAGGCGCAGCGGTTTTGTCAGCACATTGGATGCGAAATAGGACAGGATCAGAAAAAACAGAAACAGCGCCGTAAAAATATTCAGTGCCGATGCGATCACTTCCATAATTTGCCGGTCGAGTTCGGGGCGGGCCGAGAAATACGGGATACTGAGTACGCCCAGCAGCCGCCCGTCGTAAGATTTAATACCGGCGTAGGCGGTTCGGTACTGTTTGCTGCCCAGCGATTCGTTGAGCAGAATCTGATTTTCTTTGTCTTCGATAACCCGGATATAAGCTTCCGGATTGATATGCCGGGAGAGATGGCCATTGGCATACATCAGCGGCCGCGTGGAGGTATAGAGCTGCCCACGGGTATCGAACAAATTAATGTCGATGTCAGCATCCCGGGCAATCTTGCTAAGTTCCTCTTCCATCGAAGCTTTGCTGCGCTTTTTGGCCTGGGTGTGCTCATCTAAATACGTCAGAAAATTGGCGGCAATATTGCGGGTATTGCTGATGTAGGTGCTCTCCTGATTGGTGATGTAGTTGGAACTGATTACGCTCAGAATAATCACGATTACCAGCAGCAGGGGCAGAAAAAATGCCACGTTGAGCAGAATCTGAATCCGGGTGGCGTAGTTGACGCTGAAATGCGAGAACCCGTAGTTGATGGCATAAGCGGTAATCACCAAAATAACCGTTAAAACCAGCAGCAGGTAAAGAAATGAGAAGTTGGAGAAGCCATTTCGCAGAGGATATTCTGCCGACGACACCACCACGATACGCCCGTCGCGACCGCGCTGTGCCACGTGCTGATAGCCATTCGCCGATAGTCCGTCGGCAAACAGGGCCGCATCGTTGAGCAGGTTCGGGGGCATCTTCCGTTCGTAATTATAGCTCCCCGTGCTGTAGAGCAACCGGTGCGTCGGTTCAGGCGGGGTCACCACTGAATTGGTCTGCCGGCCACCGGAGTGCCGGCCGCTAAAGATGGCGTAACTGTATTCCTGGGCACCGGGGTTTTTGCTGAACCGGGTATCGACTAATAATTCAGGATAACCACTGGCAGGCCGCTCGCTGCGCAGTCGCAGATCGAGCACCACATACCCGATGGTGTCGTGGGTGGTCGTTGGCCGAACCAGCTGGGGCGTTGGCTGGCGAACGGCAATAAAGCAAATGTATTGCTTGATGAACTGGTTACCGGCTTCGTTGACAAAGTATATACCCGAATAGTTCGTCTGAAAAGCGGACCGGCGAAACTGGGCGGTCAGGCTGGCGAGGGTTCTGGCGTTCTGGCTCACATCGAGTGGCCGCCCGTTGGCCCGAAAAGAAGCCACATCGATGTCGTACTTGTCAACGTACCTGTCTAAGTGCATCGTTTTGACCCGTTGCTGAATGCGTTCCCGCACCAGCAGCGTATCGGATTGCAGGGCGCGGGCAATATCGGCATCGCCGGCGATGGATTCCTGGGCTTTATTCATCAGAAATTCACCGAATTCATCGTTCTCAGCCAGTAGCTGCTTCCCGAACTCACGCTCGTAACTCAACTGCTTGCGGAGTTCCTGATTATAAACGACATAGGCCGTGGTGAGGGCGAAAATAAA
>JAYVAP010000175.1:0-3658 GCA_043750915.1 Spirosoma sp.
GCGGTCGTCGGGGTCGTCGGTGATCTGCCCGAAGGCAACACTGCCGCTTAGCAACAGCATGATTAACAGTAACTTATGGATGGAATTCATGGTCTATAATAAAATGAAACGGAAAAATCAGGGATTGACTAAACAAACAGGACCCTAAACGAAGGTAAAGGGTTCGATTCGCCGACCGCAACAAACGGGTGCCGATGTGATTATAAACGAAATCAGAACGTAAATTCTTTCACTTCCGGGTCGTTCAGCAATCGTTTAATGCATTTTTCATGGTTCTTCTCGGAACCAGCTACGCGCCACTGCCCAATAATCTCGGTGCCGATTCGCTGCTGTCGGCTGCGGGTTGGTGAGAGGCCGCATTCCGCAAAGAATTTCTCGTATTGGTTGAGCGTCTTGTTGCGGAAAGGGGTCACAATTTTGTAGTCGCGGGTTTGGTTGGCCCGGCCAATGCGATCAGCTACACCCGTCAGCAAAAGCAACGCCCCCAGAATAAACACGAAGCCGATCAGGGCAATGTCATACAGCCCACTGCCCAGACACATGCCCAGCGCCGAGACCGCCCAAACGGTGGCCGCCGTAGTCAGCCCCTTCACGCGGTTGTCGTCGCGAAAGATAATGCCCGCCCCCAAAAATCCGATGCCGTTGACAATGTTGGCCGCAATCCGGTCGGCAGAGCCGCCAATGCGCCCGGATACCATGGTGAACAGGGCCGACCCCACGCAAATCATAATCATGGTGCGGAAACCGGCCGCTTTCCCGTGGTATTCGCGCTCGGCACCAATCAATCCGCCCATAAGCAGCGAGGCCGACAAACGAATAAGGTCTTCCTGGGCGAAATTCATAAATTTTTTGGATTGATGCAGACGGGGTCAGGCGCGTTGCCATGCCCGGCATTTCAAAGAACCTAACCCATCCTTAAACCGTTAAAACAGAGATAGAGTTTATCCTTATTGATTCTCATGATTTCATCCACGGAAACTGAATATGGCAACCCCACCGGAAGCGAACCAGCCGAACTGCTGCGTTCCGTCGACCACCTCGACCCTAAGCAGTTTATTATTATAAAAGGGGCCCGCGTACACAACCTCAAAGGTATCGACGTGGCTATTCCGCGCAACAAATTAGTGGTGCTCACGGGCCTGTCGGGTTCGGGTAAGTCGTCGCTGGCCTTCGATACGCTTTTTGCCGAGGGCCAGCGGATGTATGTCGAGAGTCTCAGCAGCTACGCCCGCCAGTTTCTGGGCCGGATGGAAAAACCCGATGTCGAATACATAAAAGGAGTGTCGCCTGCCATTGCCATCGAGCAAAAAGTGTCGACCCGCAACCCGCGCTCCACGGTGGGCACCTCCACCGAGATTTATGATTACCTGAAACTGCTCTTTGGCCGCGTTGGCATCACCTACTCGCCCGTGTCGGGCCACGAGGTGCGCAAAGACACCGTTACGGATGTAGTCAATTTTATATACAGTGGTGGTGTCGGTGTGGAAGGCAAGCCCCAGCGCGTCATGATTATGGCACCACTGCGGATTCGGGAAGACCGCACACTGGCCTACGAACTGAATATTTTGCTTCAAAAAGGCTATACTCGCGTGGTAGCCAACGGCGGTCCGACGGGTCGCGGTCCGACGGGTCGGCAGGTCCTGCAAATTGAGGACCTGCTTGCCGCCGGGGAAACCTCAGCCGACGATACGGCTACGCCACTGCCGGGACAGTTTGAGGGTTTGGCGGGCGAGCCAGACACGCATCTCGAGATACTCATTGACCGGGCCACGGTGCTGTTCGACGATGCGGGCAACCCCGATGAAGATAATCAGTACCGATTTTCCGACTCCGTGCAAACGGCTTTCAACGAGGGCGATGGTGCCTGCCGGGTCGATATGGTGGGCGGGGAGTCGCGGGTTTTCTCGGATAAATTTGAGCTCGACGGTCTGGTTTTTGAGGAGCCGAGCGTGAATTTGTTCACCTTCAACAACCCCTACGGTGCCTGCCGCCGGTGCGATGGCTTTGGGAAAGTACTGGGTATCGACCCCGATCTGGTCATTCCCGATAAAAACCTGTCGGTGTTCGAAGGCGCCATTATGCCGTGGCGAAGCGAGAAAATGAACCAGGAGTTTCTGAAACCACTCCTCAAAAATGGTATCCGCTTCGACTTTCCCATTCACCGGCCCTACAAAGAGCTGTCACCTGCCCAGCAGGAACTCCTCTGGACGGGTAATGGCTATTTCGACGGGCTGAATTCTTTTTTTGCGTATGTCGAAAGCCAGACTTTCAAGGTGCAATACCGTGTCATGCTATCGCGCTACCGGGGCAAAACGACCTGTCCCGACTGTCGCGGATCGCGGTTGCGCAAAGATGCGTCCTACGTGAAGGTGGGGGGCAAAAGCATTACCGACCTTGTGCTGTTGCCGCTGGCACAGGTGACCGCCTTTTTTAGCGATCTGGAACTGCCCGCCAGTCAGCAGCTGATAGCCAGCCGGATTCTGATCGAAATTCGTAACCGGCTCGACTACATGGCACGCGTGGGATTGGGCTACCTGAATCTTAATCGGCTCACAAGCTCATTGTCGGGTGGTGAGTATCAGCGTATTAAGCTGGCCACGTCGCTTGGTTCGGCTTTGGTGGGATCCATGTATATTCTGGACGAACCCAGCATTGGCCTGCACCCACGCGATACGAAGCAGTTGGTGAGCGTGCTGGAGTCCCTGCGCGACATGGGCAACACGGTCATTGTGGTGGAGCACGAAGAAGAAGTGATGCGGGCTGCCGATCAGCTCATCGACATTGGCCCCGAAGCGGGTTTGCGGGGCGGGCACTTAGTGTTTCAGGGCGTTGTGCCCGCTGGAAACTCGTCGGACCGCTCCGAAGGAGACACGCGCACGGATGTTGGGGCGGGCTACACCCTGGCCTACCTAACCGGGTGCGAAACAGTGCCGGTGCCGTTGTTCCGGCGCAGGGCCACCCACTTCATCGAGTTGAAAGGGGCACGGGAAAACAACCTCAAAAGCGTGGATGTGCGGTTTCCACTCAACACCCTCACCGTCGTAACGGGCGTGTCGGGGTCGGGCAAGAGCACGCTCATTCGCAAGGTGCTCTACCCGGCACTGGCTCACCAGAAAGGTAACGCAGCCGAAGAATCGGGCAAATACGACGCGCTGACCGGATCGCTGGAGCGGGTAAGTGCGGTGGAGATGATCGACCAGAATCCCATTGGCAAATCCAGCCGCTCCAACCCCGTCACCTACATCAAGGCCTACGACTACCTCCGGCAGGTGCTGGCCGAACAACCCCTGTCTAAGGCGCGGGGCTACAAGCCGAGCCACTTTTCTTTCAACGTCGACGGGGGGCGCTGCGAGGTGTGTCAGGGTGAAGGTGAGGTGAAAATTGAGATGCAGTTCATGGCCGATATTTACCTTACCTGCGAAGGCTGCGGAGGCAACCGGTTTAAGCAGGAAGTGCTGGACGTTACGCTTCATAACAAAAACGTGTCCGAAATTCTGGCCCTGACGGTCGATGAAGCCATCGACTTTTTCCAGACCCTGGATCCAAAAATGGCGGCTAAACTCAGGCCATTGCAGGAGGTGGGCTTAGGCTATATTGGCCTGGGACAGTCGTCCAACACGCTGTCGGGTGGAGAGGCACAGCGCGTGAAACTGGCATC
>JAYVAP010000176.1:0-2981 GCA_043750915.1 Spirosoma sp.
GGAGCAGCCCGAAAACCTGGTGGCGTTTCAGCAGTGGCTGGCCAACATGGATTGCTACGTTTTTACCATGAACGGTTTCCCCTTTGGCGGATTTCATGATACATTGGTGAAAGACCAGGTTCATTCACCCGACTGGACCACCGAAGCGCGGGTTGAATATACCAAACGGCTGTTCCGGATTCTGGCAGTCCTGCTGCCGGTCGACGAACTGGGAAACGCGCTGCCGGGGGGCGTTTCTACCTCGCCCCTCTCTTACCGCCACTGGTTCGAGTGGGCACAACCAGCCGCCCGCGACTACGTGCTCTCGCAAACGACCCAGGGCGTGCAGGAGGTGGTGGCCGAACTGATGCAGCTACATCGACAAACCGACCGGCTCATGCACCTCGACCTGGAACCCGAACCCGACGGCGTGATCGAAACCGCCGACGAGTTTGTTGACTGGTTTACCAACTACCTGATTCCAATGGGTCTGGAGCAACTGACCCAACAGTTTAACCTCACTGACGAAGCCGCCGAAGCGGCCATCTGCCAGCACGTCCGGCTGTGCTACGACGTTTGCCATTTCGCGGTGGGCTACGAACGACCCGCCGAGGTCCTCGACAAACTCAAAAATTATGGCCTGCGGGTCGGTAAAATCCAGATCAGCGCGGCTTTAAAAGCACAGTTCCCCCCCGACAGCGAAGGGCGCGAAACCCTGCGGCAATCGTTCGCCCAATTCAGCGAACCCACCTATCTTCATCAGGTTGTAGCCCGCCAACACGCCAGCCAAACAGAGCCGGAATTGCTGCTGCGTTTTCGGGATTTGCCCGACGCGCTGGCCGCTTTCGACGATTCTCATGCCGAATGGCGGTCGCATTTTCACGTGCCCGTTTTCGTGGAAAGCTACGGCCTGCTCCAGTCGACACAGGACGACATTCGGGAGGTGCTGCGCCTACAGGCTGAGCGCCACTTTACCAACCAGCTTGAAGTAGAAACCTACACCTGGGAGGTGCTGCCGGGCGAGCTAAAGCTGGATTTGATCGATTCGATTGAGCGCGAAATGAAGTGGGTTTTAAACGTTTAAACACAGAGATACAGAGCCGGGCTACCGTTCCGGATAGCCGGAGATCGCAGAGAAGACGGGTAACAAAAACTCTGCCTGGTACTTTTTATGTCCAAAGCTGCTGGACTGTTAACGGGTTGCCCGACGGAACCAATGGCAACCCTGCCACCCATTCGGTTGAGGTGCATGGTTTGCTGACTACATCCTTCAGGAGGAATCAGGAATTTGTGCGGGTGAGAACTACTTTTGCGACACGGTCGAAGCGGGGGTCGGCACTGTTTGAGTAGGTTGAGCCGTTGGGTCGGTGCCAGGCAAAACGGAGGGTGATTTTAAGTTGATCGCCCGCCCAGCTATTGCCCGGTGCCGTGTCGTTTACCCAAAAATTGGGGCTGATGGGGTGCTTGCCATCCGGGGTGCCAAAGTTCAGGCTGAACTGCTGGTCGTTGTCGCGGTCAATGGCCCCATATACTTCATAATCTTCCCTCCCCAACCGACTCGTGACCGTGGCCGTCCCATCGAACGATCGTTTGTTTGTCCGGCTCCGACGGTTCCGGCGACCGGCCCGGTTCCAGCGTTCGTCGTCGGTTTCGGGCAGATCAATCTGAATCATAATGGTTTTGCTGATCCCGTCAGGATCCTTGAATTGACCTTGCCAGCGGCCAACCAGCAAGGGTTCGGTGGTACTGTAGGCCCAGGGACGCTGGTAGCGGTCGAGGAATTTACCACCATAGAATTTGACAGTCGTAAACAATAGAGCCGCTCCAACCAGGACGGCGAGAATGAGAAAGCATCCTTTGGATTTCATACCGTAAAGTAAGGATTTGAGCGCTTGCGTCCCCAGACCTGGTGAGCACTGGGTAGGCAGGCCGGGGATGCGATTACGCTTAGCGGTTCACTGGTCAAATTCGGATATATTTGACAACCATGCGTTTGGCCTTGGTGGGGTTGGGCATGTTGGGGTTGGCCCCATAATCGAATGTCCAGGTCATGGTGTTTCCACTCATCGTGAGGTCATGGTTAGCATCGGGCTGGCTTTTGTCGGGTACTACAATGCTTATTTTGTTGCCACTCACCGACCAGCGGGCTGCTTTATTGGCCCTTTCTACCACCTTTTTTATAGGGCCACAAGCGGCCGGTACGTTGGTGCGCATGGTGCCATCGGCCAAAAACGAATACGTAATCTCGGCGGTGCAGGGCATACTTTTGGTCATCATCGGCATCATGTCTTCAGTTTTGCCATTGGCTTCGGTGAGTAACATGGCCGTGCGTTTCCAGGTACCTACCACGCTCTGCGCCAGCATGTTGGTTGTCAGGAACAGGGAGAAAAGCAGGCAAATCAGGGTTGGTTTCATGCGAGAATGGAGTTTACTGGTTTATTTTAATCCCGTACCGATTACGCTGGCGGGTGGTGGCACCGCCCGTACTAAGCAGGGTAAGAGTAGTAAATGTATGGTTTTCATAAAACTAAGTGGTGAAAGCGTTATTCAACGGTCGAAAACTCCCCGTCGGTAATCGTGACGGTAGTTGGCCCGGCCGTGCCAGTGCCGAAGGCCGCTTCCAGACCAAGAGTGCCGCTAAAGGTCCCCGCTACGCTCAGGCCGTTGGCCCGGGTGACCTTGATAATGAGCTGATTTTGCTGGTAGCCATCCAGGTTTTACCATTTATTTTCATCCGAAGAACCGCCTGATCAGCCGGTGCGGCATCATCTGCTTTAGTATTGCCGCAACCGGCTCCCGAATTGCCGAACAGAATAGCCCCTAACAAGCTGTAAATGAGTAGTTTTTTCATGACTTTATGATTGGATGCTGATTTATTTTCCTACCTGATAAATGGTGTACAAAAATGCTTTGCTGATGCGATTAGCTTCTTTCTCGCACAGATGCCCCTGTCCTTCGGGCGAGTCGATGCCTTGCCCTTTGCTGGGGCAGTTGGCTGTAGA
>JAYVAP010000177.1:0-2368 GCA_043750915.1 Spirosoma sp.
CAGTTGAAGTTGAAACGTGAACCATCTCAGGCTATTAGTTTAGTTTGGGAATCCCCCACGGTCCGCCGTTGCGGTCTTTTAAGCGGGGGAGGATGTCAATTTATGCGCAGAATGCCCGCCAGCTGTTCGTAGGGTACGGTCACTTCGATGGGTCCGAGCGCGTAGGCGGCAATTTCGTAGGGGTTATAATAAAAAACCATCCCGGCACGGCTCAGGCCCACATTGGCAGGCAGAAAAAACCGACCGTCGCGCAGAAAGTACCCGCGTTCTTCGAGGTTGGTTTGTGGTTGTAGCCCCTGCTGTTTTCGAAAAGTTTTTTCAACAACCCGGAGTAGGGCCGTCGTGTCCGATACCAGGTCGGGCAAGAGCAGTGCGCGGCCCATTTCGCGGTCGAACACGTAAAAAGCCAGATTGGTATTGGGATGTGCCCCGCCCGTGTAGGCGTAGGTGTCTATGCGCACCGTTATCACTTTAGCGCTGGTATAGAGCGTGTCGGCCCGGGTTTTGAGGTCCCAGCAACCACCCAGCCCGCCCATGTTGCTGGTCATGGTTTTATAATCGGCCGCAAACAGCTGGGCTGCTCTGGCCAGATCGGTGCGGGCATCGGGGTGGGCCGCCACGGTGGTGCTGTCGAGCCAGCCCGTAATGCTGCGCACGGTCAGGAGCCGGAGACTGTCGTTGATTTTCTGCGCTCCGTCGGTGTTTTCGGCTAGCCCGAAATAAGCAACCGACACGCCCACGCCCTTGTTGAGGAGGGTGTCGCAGCGGTCGACACCCGTGAGCGTATACTGCTGACGCACTAAAGTGGGTGGCCCCGACGATGCCGGGCGACAAGCCGAAAAGAAGAAAATGAGACCGAAAAAAAACGGGATGTTGAGATAATTCATGCAAAAAACCGGAGAACGTAACCGGGCAACTGGTTACCCGGTCTGGCGTGCCCCAACACGGGGCAGTAGACCGCCATTGCCCGGTGGGTTCTACAAACTTAGTAAATCTTTGAACCGAATAGCCTGTCGGCGGCTAATTTCTATCTTGTCGCCCCCGCGCAGCGTCACCAAAAGCCCGCCACTAAACCAGGGTTCTATTTTGTCGACCCATTGTAGATTGATGATGTGCTTGCGGTTGGCCCGGAAAAACGTAGCCGGGTTGAGCCGGTCTTCGAGTGCATTTAACGACTTCAGCACCAATGGTTTCTGATCGTCAAAATAAAGCCGGACGTAGTTGCCCATCGACTCAAACAGCCGCACCTTGCCTAATTTCACAAACCAGCATTTCTCACCGTCTTTCACAAACACCTGATCGTTTTCGCCCAGCGTTTTGGTCTGCAAACCCGCCGATGCGCCATTACTTTCGTGGGCGTGCTGCTCTTCTTCAACGCGGTGAATGGCTTCGCTCAGGCGGGCCAGTTCAACGGGCTTGAGCAGGTAATCGAGGGCGTTGAACTCAAAGGCTTTGATGGCATATTCGTCGAAAGCGGTCGTGAAAATAACTTCCGGGGTTTTTCCTTCGATGGCCTGCAACAGCTCGAACCCATTTTTGCCCGGCATCTGAATATCCAGAAACAGGAGTTCCGGCTCCAGCTGGTCGATCATGGGCAGGGCTTCGTCGGCGTTGGCGGCTTCGCCCACGATCTGAATTTTAGGGAAGTTTTCGAGCAGTCGGCGCAACTCGTTGCGGGCCAAACGCTCATCGTCGATGATCAGGGTTTTCATGAAGAATTTTTTGAATTAAGGGATATGACTTACAGCGCGTAATTCTTTGTCTTTTCCCGCCGGAACAGACCCTCCGATTGGGCAGGAATGGTAATATCGGCACAAACGACCGGTTCAGCCCGGCGCACCCCACCCAATTCGGCGGTATGGTCAGGGAGGGTGGTTTCCTGAAAAATCTGAAACGTAGCGTCAGGTCCGTAGAGGAGTTCGAGACGCTGGGCGGTGTTGGCCAGGCCGAACCCGCCCGAGGCTTCTTTGTCGCCCAAAATCCCCGTGTTTCGGATAATTATGTGGAGTTTATCTGGCCCGTCGTCGTCCTGAATAATCGTGGACAACACCTCCACGAACCCCCCGCCAACGGCCGTTGATACACCGTGTTTGATGGCGTTTTCGACCAGGGTCTGCAGCATCATAGGCGGCACCTGCCAAAACAGCGTTCGGGGATCGAGGTCGATGCGGGCGGTCAGGCGTTCTTCGTAGCGTACTTTTTCGAGGGCTAAATAGTCTTCGACGGTTTTTATTTCTTCGCGCAGTTCCACGGTTTTTCGCCGGTCGGCCAGCAGCGAGTTGCGGAGCAGGTTGGAGAGCTGGGTAATGCTCTGCTGCGCTTTAAGGGGGTTTTCGTGAACCAGCGCGCGGATGCTGTTGAGGGCGTT
>JAYVAP010000178.1:0-8274 GCA_043750915.1 Spirosoma sp.
TTGGTTTTCAGGGTTCGGAGTTTGGCTACCCACTTGGCCGGTTCCCAGTACTGCACCTGCGAATCGTGCAGGCCGGTGGTTACCAGCAGGTTGGGATACGCCTGTTTTTTCAGGTTGTCATAGGGCGAATACGACAGCATGTAGTCGTAATAGACCTTGTTTTTGGGGTTGCCCCACTCCTCAAATTCGCCCGTTGTGAGTGGAATGCTTTCGTCGAGCATGGTGGTCACCACGTCTACAAAAGGAACAGCAGCCACCACGCCCCGGTAGAGTTGTGGTGCCTGGTTAACAACAGCGCCCATCAGCAAACCGCCCGCGCTGCCCCCCATGGCAAAGAGCTTATCGGGCCGGCTGTAGTTATTTTTGATCAGGTATTCCGATACGTCCACGAAGTCGTTGAACGTATTTTTCTTTTTCAGCAGCTTGCCATCTTCATACCACCGGCGGCCCATTTCCTGCCCACCCCGGATGTGGGCAATGGCGTAGATAAAGCCCCGGTCGAGCAAACTCAGTCGCGCCGAGCTGAAACCGGGATCGGTCGAATAACCATACGAGCCGTAGGCATATTGCAGCAGTGGAGCCGAGCCATCTTTTTTGGTGCCCTTGCGATACACAATCGACACGGGCACCTGCACACCATCGCGGGAGGTGGCATAAACGCGTTCCGAGACGTAGTTATTTTTGTCGAAACCACCCAGCACTGTCTGCTCCTTCATCAGTGTTTTAACCTTCGTGTCCATGTTATAATCGAAGGTGGAATTGGGGGTTGTCAGCGAGGCATAGCTGAAACGGAGTACGTTCGTGTTGAAATCGGGGTTGTAGCCGATGCCCGCTACGTAGGCTGGTTCGCCAAAGTTCAGGTATTCGCCCATTTTGTCGGCCTTTTTCTGGTCAATAACCCGGATGTTGGTCAGGCCCGCTTTGCGCTCTCCCAGCACGAGGTGATTGGCAAACACGTCCATATTGGCCAGATAAACGTCTGGCCGGTGCGGAATCACTTCTTGCCAGGCCGCGCGGTCGGCGGTTTTACCTTCGGGCACTTCCATCAACCGGAAATTTTCGGCTTTCCAGTTGGTGCGGACGTAAAACTTGTCCTTATAATGCACAATGTCGTACTCGTGGCCCTTTTGGCGGGGCAAAAACGTTCGGAACGTGCCCGTTGGGTTAGCTGCTTCCAGCAACTGGTATTCGGTAGCCACGCCGTTGTGGTCGGAGCCGATGGTAATGTATTTTTTCGATTTCGACCGGCCCAGTCCCATATAAAACTGGTTGTCTTTTTCTTCGTATACCAGCACATCGGCCTTTGAATCGGTACCCAGCACGTGCCGGTACACCTGATAGCCGAGCAGCGTTTGCGGGTCTTTTTTGACGTAGAACAGCGTTTTGTTATCCGTTGCCCATGCAAAACTGCCCCCTTCGGTGTTGGGAATGGCTTCGGGGTAAAGCTGGCCGGTTTTCAGGTTTTTCACCCGCAGCGTATAGAGCCGCCGACTGACGGTGTCTTCGGCAAAAATGGCCAGTTCGTCGTTGTCCGACACTTCATAACCGCCAATCTGGTAGTAGTTATGGCCCTTTGCCAGGGCATTGCCATCGAACATAACCTCTTCCTGACCCTGGAGCGAGCCTTTTTTGCGGCAGTAAACCGGATACTCGCCCCCCGTTACGTAGCGGGTGTAGTAGTAATAGGCCCCTTCTTTGTAGGGCACCGACTCATCCTGCTGCTTAATGCGCCCCTTCAGTTCATCGAACAGTTTGTTTTGCAAGCCCTTAACGGGAGCCAGCACCTGATCGAGGTAAGCGTTTTCGGCGTTCAGGTATTTGATAACCTCCGGGTTTTCGCGCTCGTTGAGGTAATAATAGTTATCGATGCGCTTATTGCCGTTCGTGACCAGCTCTTTCGGTTTGACGGGTGCTTTGGGGGGCGCAACGGGTTGTGCTTGTGTCATGCTATACAGGGTAAGCGTAATGATAAGGGTGAAACACGGTCGGTTCATGGTAGTTCGTTTGTGTGAGGGTAAAAATAAGGGTTTAAACACAGAGATACAGAGAAAAGCACGCAGGAAACAGAGAAAACTGGCTTGTTATGTGTTCTCTGTATGAACTCCTTACCGCACCGGCAGACCGCTCCGTGTTTAAAAGTTTACTCCGTGTTTAAAACTGAACTTGTCGTTGCCCGCTATACCGAAGACCTGAGCTGGCTTCGCAAACGCCCCGAAAACCTTGCCGTGACGGTATATGACAAGAGCACCGACAAATCCGGTGGCACTGGTGCAATTCCGTTACCCAACATTGGCCGCGAAGCCCATACCTATCTGTACCACATCGTTAGCCGCTACGATTCGCTGGCCGACTGGACCGTTTTCTGCCAGGGGAAACCCTTCGATCACGCCTATGATTTCAAGAAAACCTTGCGGGCGTTTGCGGCCAGCCCAACAACCAGCGGGCTATTTTGTTGGCTTGGCCATTTAATCGACACCGACGATGACCGGGGCGACCGCCTGTTTCGGCCCTGGAGCAAAAACAAAGATGGGCGTGGCCTCGATATGCGGGGCTTTCACCAGGCTTTGTTCGACACCAACGGCCCCAGCCATTACACCTTCGTGCTGGGGGCGCAGTTTGCTGTTCACCGCGACCTCATCTGCCGACAACCGCCCGATTTCTACGAGCGGGCCTTAGCCGCATCGACCGCTTTTCCCGATGCCGCCCACTGCTTTGAGCGGAGCTGGGACCGCGTGTTTGGGGTGGTGGGTATTGACCCGGTGTGGCTTACCGGGCGGCAAACGGTTTACCTCAAACCGATGAAACATCAGCCGGAACCCAGGGAACCCACGGTTGATACCGTAGGCTGATATAAAACTTACCGCTCGGGAATTATCCTGTTATTAGGTCGTCCTTATTTGTCCAGCGTTAAAACTGTGGATTTCGTAGCTGATACAAAATGTCGTAATCAAGGAATAGTGCGTAACGGGTAAACTTTGTATTCGCCCACGGCTTCAGCCGTGGGTTACTGATCCAACTTCTCGGCAATGCGCAGTTTGGCACTGCGGGCACGCGGGTTTCGGGCTACTTCGTCGGGGTTGGCTTCAATGGGTTTGCGGATCAGGCTGCGCAGTGGTTTCAGTTCATTTCCAAACAAATCTTTCTCCACGTCGCCCTGAAATTTTCCTTTGTTGATAAAGTTCTTCACCAGCCGGTCCTCCAACGAGTGGTAGGCCAGGACCACCAGCCGCCCGCCCGGTTTGAGCACGTCGGGAACCTGCTCCAGAAAAGCCTCCAGGGCCTGCAACTCTTCATTGACCTCAATGCGCAGTGCTTGAAAAACCTGCGCCGAATACTTGTTTTCTTTGCCGCGTGGGGCAAAACGCTGCAACACCGCTTTGAGGTCATTGACGGTTTTGATCGGTTGGTTGGAGCGGGCCGATACGATAGCAGCCGCTAAGGTTTTGGCATTGGTTACTTCGCCATACATGCCCAGAATCCGGTGCAGGTCAGCCTCGCTATACTCATTGACAACCTGCCGGGCGGTGCGGTCGGCGTGCTGGTTCATGCGCATATCGAGGTCGGCATCGAAGCGGGTCGAAAACCCGCGCTCGGGCGTGTCGATCTGGTGCGACGAGATGCCCAGATCGGCCAGAATACCATCGACCTGCTCCACGTTATAGAGCCGCATGTACCGTTTAAGGTTACGAAAATTGGAAGCCACAAACGTCAGGCGCGGGTCGTTAAGGGCGGCTGCGTTGGCGCGGGCATCGGCATCCTGATCGAAACCAAACAACCGGCCCGTCGAGTGTGGCCCCGGCTGGAGCTGGCTCAGGATTTGGCGGCTGTGACCACCCCCGCCAAAGGTAACATCAACATAAGTGCCGCCGGGCAGCAGGTTCAGCCCATCGATGCAGGGTTGCAGCAAAACGGGTTCGTGGTAATTGCTCATCTGGAAACTAACCGTATAGTGTGGCCGTTAATTTGTTTGTCATGAAAAAAATCCTTTATCTCGCGGCCTTCAGCCTGCTGCTGATGCCCGCAGCCTGCTCCGCCCAGCCAACTGCCAAAACCGTTGAACCCGGCCAGTACCGGGCCGTGCTGAAAACCCGCGCGGGCGAGTTACCGTTCGGTCTCGCCATTCAGCCGGTATCGGGCAAGCCTGGTCAGTACACTGTGTTTGCGCTTAATGGCACCGAACACCTGCCCCTGGATACGGCCACCGTGCGGGGCGACTCCATTCATATACCCATCACGCTGTTCGAATCGGAACTGGTGGCAAAGATAGACGGGAATAGGCTTCGGGGCGAATGGCGTCGCCAGCGAACGGCGCAGGACCGGCAACGACTGCCCTTCGACGCACAGCTGGGCCTGAACTACCGCTTCATACCCGATGGGAAAGCCCCCAATATGGACCTGACCGGCAATTGGGCGACCGACTTTGACAGTAAAACGGGCCGCGTCGATTCGACCGATGCCGTGGGCGTGTTCAAACAAATGGGTAATCAACTGACGGGCACGTTTTTAACCCCCACCGGCGACTACCGCTACTTAGCCGGTAATGTGCTGGGCGACAGCCTTTTTTTATCGTGCTTCGATGGGTCACACCTTTTTTTGTTCAAAGCGAAGCATGACCCGGCCACCAAAACGCTCACGGGCGGCTTCTGGTCGGGTGTGTCGGGCTACGAATCGTGGGTGGCCCGGCGCGATGCGGGGGCAAAACTGCCCGATCCGGCCCGTCTGACCTATTTGAAGCCGGGTGCCAAAACACTCGCGATCTCGTTTCCCGAACCCAATGGCAACCTTGTTTCGCTGACCGATCCGCGTTTCAAAAATAAAGTGACCGTGGTGCAGATTCTGGGATCGTGGTGCCCCAATTGCATGGATGAAACCAATTTTCTCAGCCCGTGGTACAGGCGCAACAAAAGCCGGGGCGTAGCCGTGGTGGGACTGGCTTTTGAGCGGTCGGCGGAGATGGCCGTGTCGGGACCAAAAATCGAGCGGATGAAACAACGTTTCGCCATCGACTACCCCGTACTGCTGGCTGGCACCAGCGATAAAGCACAGGCAGCCAAAGCATTACCCGGTCTGAATGCGGTTGTGGCGTTTCCTACCACCATTTTTATCGATAAAAAAGGGCAGGTGCGTCACATCCACACTGGCTTCAGCGGGCCGGGTACGGGCCAGCATTATGACCGTTATGTGGATGAATTTAATGGATTGATGGATAAACTGCTGGCCGAATAAACCCGTATGCACGCATACTGATTTCTGAAAAAATGCCGAGATTTACCGGGCCAACTGGAACAGGGCGACACCTGCTATGAAAAAAGAGAAAACCGTTGACTTTCATATAAAGTGGGGCTGGCACGCCATTTCGCGCATGTACAACGCCCACGCATCGCAGTACGACATTACCATGGCCATTGGGTATGTGCTGCTCAACATTGACCTCGAAGCCGGAACGCCAGCCACCAAAATTGGGCCGCTGCTGGGCATGGAACCGCGCTCACTGGTGCGAATGCTGAAAAGCCTGGAAGAGCGCGGGCTGATTCGGCGCGAAGTAGACGGGAATGACAAGCGTTTTGTGCGTATTTACCTCACCCAAACTGGCCGCCACAAACGTGAGATGGCCCGCGAAGGCGTCATTCAGTTTAACAACATGATCCGCGAACGGATTCCGCTCGATAAGCTGGTCGTGTTCATGGATGTCATGAAAGATATCAACCGGATTGTGGAAGAGGAAAACGCGAAAATCAAAGCGGGTGAACCCGAGGGACTCTCCCTGCCATAAACCTATTACATTTTCCAACTGATGGAAGCAACCCTGGAAAAACCCCAAACCTCCGTGAAAAATAGAACTATCCGGCGCGTAGCCGTGCTCGGCTCGGGCATTATGGGGTCGCGTATTGCGGCCCACTTCGCCAACATCGGTGCCGATGTCCTTTTGCTGGACATTGTCCCGAAAGAACCTACCCCCGCCGAGCAGGCCAGGGCCTTGACCACCGACAGCCCCGCCGTGCGCAACCGCATCGTCAGCGATGCCTTTCAAGCCATGCTCAAAGCCAGTCCGGCATCGCTCTACAGCCCCACGTTTGCCAGCCGCGTTAAGCTGGGCAATTTCGACGATAACCTCAAAGACATTGCCACCTGCGACTGGGTAATTGAGGTGGTGGTGGAGCGGTTAGACATCAAAAAAGCTATTTATGAACGCGTAGAGCAGTTTCGCAGGCCGGGAACCCTCATCACCTCCAACACGTCGGGCATTCCCATGCACCTACTCACCGAAGGCCGCAGCGACGATTTCCGGCGTAATTTCTGCGGTACGCACTTTTTCAACCCGCCCCGCTACCTGCGCCTGCTCGAAATCATTCCCGGCCCCGACACCAACCCCGCCGTGATCGATTTTCTGATGCACTACGGCGATTTATACCTCGGCAAAACAACCGTGCTTTGCAAAGACACGCCGGGCTTCATTGCCAACCGACTCGGCATCCAATCGCTGATTCAGACCATCCGCGTGGCCGAAGACATGGGCCTGACGGTGGAAGAAGTTGACAAACTGACCGGCCCGGTGGCGGGGCGGCCAAAGTCGGGCACGTTCCGACTGTCGGACGTGGTTGGGCTGGATACGACGGTGAACGTGGCGGGCAGCCTCGTCAAGGTGGCGCACGACGAAGCCCGGCTGTCGTTTGAGCTGCCCCAGTCGGTGCAGAAACTGATGGAAAACAAATGGCTCGGCGACAAAACCGGACAGGGCTATTACAAAAAATCGAAAGATGCCAGCGGCAAAACCGAAATCCTGGCCCTCGACCTGAAAACGTTCGAATATAAACCATCGCAGAAAGTAAGTTTCTCTACCCTGGATAGCACCAAAGCCATCGACAACCTGAAAAAACGCTTTCCGGTGCTGGTGGCTGGCCAGGACAAAGCCGGTGAATTTTACCGCCGGACATTTGCCGACGGCTTCACTTACGCCACCTACCGCATTCCCGAAATTGCGGATGAACTCTACCGCATCGACGCGGCCATTACGGCCGGATTCGGCTGGCAGATGGGCTTGTTTGAAACGTGGGACGCAATTGGGGTCCGGGCAGGGCTGGCCATGATTGAAGGGCAGGGACAAAAACCCGCGCCCTGGGTCTATGAGATGCTCGATGCGGGTTTCGACCATTTTTATACCGTTGAAGGCGGGAAACGAATGTACTACGACATTCCGACGAAGAAATACCAGGCTATTCCGGGCATGGATACCTTCACGATTCTGGAAAACCTCAGTGGCGGGCTGGTCTGGAAAAATGCGGGTGCGGCCATCTACGATATCGGCGACGGTATCCTGAACTTAGAGTTCCGCAGCAAAATGAACACCTTCGGCACCGAGGTCTCCGAAGGTCTGACCAGAGCCATCAGCCTGGCTGAAAAAGACTTCCGGGGGCTGGTTGTTGGCAACGATTCGACAGAAGCGTTTTCGGCGGGGGCCAACCTCGGCACGCTCTTTATGTATGCCGTGGAGCAGGAGTTCGACGAGGTTAACCTGATGATTGCGCAGTTTCAGAAACTCATCATGCGCCTGCGCTATTCGGCCATTCCAGTGGTGGTAGCTCCGCACACGCTCACGCTGGGGGGCGGCTGCGAAGCAGTTTTGCACGCCGACCGCGTTGTGGCCCACGCCGAAAGTTACATTGGCTTAGTAGAAGTGGGCGTTGGTTTGATTCCGGCCGGGGGCGGCACCAAAGAAATGGCCGCCCGCGCATCGGATCTGTACCAATCGGGCGATCCCGAACTGAATATTCTGCAAACGATATTCATGAACATTGCCACGGCGAAAGTGTCGGCATCGGCGCAGGAAGCCCGCGAGATGAACTACCTCCGTGCTACCGACCAGATTGTGCTGAACCGCAGTCGGCTGATTGCCGAGGCCAAGCAAGCCGCCATCGAACTGGCCGACAACGGTTATACCCAGCCCAAAATGCGCACCGACATTAAAGTGCAGGGAAAAACGGGCATCGCGCTGTTCAAAGCCGGTCTGGCCTCCATGCGGATGGGTCGCTACATCTCGGACCACGACATGAAGATTGCCGATAAGCTGGCGTATGTCATTTGTGGGGGCGATTTAACGTCGCCCCAGCCAGTTTCGGAGCAATACCTGCTCGATCTGGAGCGCGAAGCCTTCTTGTCGCTGACGGGAGAGAAAAAAACGCTCGAGCGCATACAGAGCCTGCTGGCAGGTGGCAAACCGCTGCGAAATTAACTGATTCTTTCACCGAAAAAACTGACCATAGGAGAACGGTTCAG
>JAYVAP010000179.1:0-2628 GCA_043750915.1 Spirosoma sp.
GGCAGCGTCGTTTACTTAGCCGATGACCCACTGTTCCGGGGGTTCTGGTATAACGGCAAACTGCTGTTTGGGAACGCCGTGTTTATGGTGGGAAATTGATTGGGGGTGCATCCCAAAGGCAGGGCGATGCCACGCGCAATTGATGGTGCCCCTTCAGCGCATGAGCTGGCGTTCAGCCCGGAGAAATTCATTCCCCAAAATTTGGAACAAGTCCTGAGCAGATAAGTTAATGGTAAAGTCGCCGGCAAATGGCCGGTCGGTCGTCTCCATAAATCAATCAACGTCTATGAAAGCCCTGCTTCGTTTATTGCCATTCGCCTTTGTGTCCCTGTTTCTCACGCTGTTTATGACTGGCTGCTCGGCCATCGGCGACATTTTCAAAGCTGGTGCTTACACGGGTATCATCGGCGTTGTTCTGGTGGTTGCCGTGCTGATTTGGTTAGCGTCCAAATTTCTGGGCGGTGGCGGTAACCGAAACGGATAACAACGTAATTATCAACCCCTGCTGATGCGCTGAGGCTTTCGGCCTGGCGAATCAGCAGGGGTTATTCGGCAAAATCTAATTGGTTTTATTTAGCGATCCGTTGATAAGATGTGGTTTTGGTTGTACAATTGTGCCACCAAACCATCGACAATTACGGTTATGAAATTACTGCTGTTTGCCTGTTTACTACTCCCCGCCCTGTGCCAGGCTCAGGATTCGACTACTGCTGCCCCGATCAACTACGCCCGCAAAAGCGTTTGGCGTGCGCTTTTCCTGTCGCCGGGCGTAACAAACGAACTGAGGCTGGGGTCAAAAACCACGTTTGTTTCGAGCATACAGATTGGCGGAGGCTGGTATGGAACCGGTAGCGGCAGCTCATCAGGCGGAACAAATTTGTATTCCTCCTATTATGTCAATCCGGTAGCCTCGGTGGGGGTGCGTCATTTTTATAACTTCGAGCGTCGGCTGGAACGCGGCAAAAGCATCCGCTATAACTCGGCCAACTATTTGATGGTCAAGGCTGATTATAGTTTTCCTTCTTTTCTGGAGCGCATCGACTTCCGGTCGCCATTGCCAACCTATCAGGGGCCCTCTTTGCAGGCACTCTGGGGTTTTCAACGAACCTACCGCCGGAATTTCTACCTCAATCTGGCATTAGGCTTAGGTGTTTCGACTAAGCGTCCCGACTTTGCCGGTGATTTCTCGCTGGGCTACACCTTTCCTCCCACAAAGTAACGGCACCTAAGGGCACCACTTGCCGAAACTTCTTAATTTTCTACGCGACCAGTTCCAGCAATCCGTCGCGCTGAAGTACGGCCCGCTGGCGGTTAATGAGATCGTCGGAAGCCCGCATCAATGGCAACCGTACGTCGGCCGATATTAAGCCCATCATTTCCAGTATACTCTTGACACCCACCGGGTTGCCTTCTTCGTAGAGCAGCGGGTCGATGCGCAGGAAGTGACCCAGTTCGTGCCGGGCGTGGGCAAAGTCGCCCCGGAGTGCCGCGTCGATTATGCCGCAGAATTTGGCCGGAAAGGCGTTAGCAATCACCGACATTACGCCCACCCCGCCAATGCTGATAATGGGAACACCCTGCACATCGTCGCCCGAGATGAGCAGAAAATCGTCGGGTTTGTCGCGGGCAATTTCCATGCACTGCTCAATCACGCAGGAGGCTTCTTTGACACCGATGATGTTGGGATGCTGGGCCAGTTCAACAATTGTTTCGGCACTCATGTTAATACCCGTTCTGAAGGGGATATTATACAAAATCACCGGCACCGGGCTGGCATCGGCCACGCGCGTGAAGTGCTCGATAACACCCCGTTTGCCGGGTTTGTTGTAGTACGGGCAAACCGACAATATGGCATCCACACCGGTAAAGTCGATATCCTTCATGCCTGCCACCACGTCGGCCGTAACGTTGCCGCCCACTCCGAACACGATGGGCAGCTTGGCGGGGTTGTTTTCCCGGAGGTACTGCAGCAGCTGCGCTTTTTCCTGTTTCGTTACCGTGGGCGATTCGCCGGTGGTGCCCTGCAGCACAACATATCGGACACCGCCCTCAGAAACGTGCCGGATGATACGGCCAAAACCGTCAAAATCAATCGAATGATCGGCGTTGAAAGGGGTCACAATGGCGACACCCACGCCGTGGAAGCGGGTACTCATAGCAGAGGTTAGGTTGTAGGCGGGTAAAGTTACGGGAATTCGGGGGAAATAAGTTTTGGGCACGGGGCAAACCCGAACACGCTGGCCGCACGACTCCATGGCAGCGGGCACCTGCGAAAAGTCGCGGGGAGTGAATAGATGCCACGAACAACCCCGCCTGCTGGGCTTCGTCGGGCTGCTCGCCGGAGCCGCTCACGCAGGCAATGATGCCGTACAGTTTCTTGCTGGCATGTTCGGGGTGGAGCCGCCGGAAGCGTTCGATCGTTTTGAGCGTCTGCTCAGTATCCCGCCTTTTCAGGCGACTTTTCACCTCCACAATAACCGCCGTGTTCACCCCGCCATTGGCCAGGCCCAGCACGTCGATCTCGAGCGTATCCGAGCCGGCTTCCGTTTTATAATTGGTGGTGACGGTTTTCGTGCCAAACTGTTTGCGCAGGACTTTGTCCATCGACGGAAACGCCATTCCTTCGGT
>JAYVAP010000180.1:0-2914 GCA_043750915.1 Spirosoma sp.
CGGCACTGGCCGGCATAAGCACCCAAACCTGCGCCGTTATTGTCGAAGGTATTCAGGGTGTGGGGGGCATTCATGTCGCAACCGACGGTTTTCTGCAAACGCTGCGCCAGCGGTGTACCGAAACCGGTGCGGTCCTGATTCTGGATGGCGTTCAGTGCGGCTACGGTCGGTCGGGGCAGTTTTTTTCGCACCAGTTCAGCGGCATCGAAGCCGATATTATTTCGATGGCGAAGGGCATGGGCAACGGATTTCCGGTGGGGGGCATCCTGATCTCGCCCAAATTTAAAGCCAGTTACGGACTGCTCGGCACCACTTTTGGCGGCAATCACCTTGCCTGCACGGCTGCCATTGCCGTGCTCGACATCATGAACGACGAAGGGCTGATAGACAACGCCACCCGCGTGGGCAACTATTTCATGGACGGTATCCGACAAATTGGCGGCTACCGGGCGTTGCGCGGCCGGGGGCTGATGATTGGTATCGAGTATGATTTTCCGGTTGATGCGCTGCGTAAATCGCTTTTGCAGGACCATAAACAGTTCACGGGCGTAGCGGGCAAAAACACCATCCGGCTGCTGCCGTCGCTGGCCATTGGGGTGGCCGAGGCCGATATGTTCCTGGAGGCTTTAAACACGGAGTTTTCTAAACACGGAGGAACGGAGGATGCACAGAGAACACAGAGTTTTCTAAATACTTAAACACGGAGGAACGGAGGATGCACAGAGAACACAGAGTTTTCTCCATTCACGCTGACCTACTCTTCTCCGTGACCTCCGTGAAATCTCCGTTCCTCCGTGTTTAAAGACAAAAAAACCATACAGAATAATGATTGATGAAGAGATAACGGAAAAGATAATAGGTTTGGCGATGAAAGTGCATCGTCAGTTAGGTCCGGGTCTTTTAGAATCGGTTTATGAAGCATGTTTAGCGTATGAGTTTGAAGAAAACGGAATGTTCTACGAGCGACAAAAACCTATGCCAGTTATATATGGAACACAACGGCTGGAAGCAGGCTTCAGAATTGACCTGCTGGTCGAAGACCGTATTATACTTGAATTGAAAGCCGTGGAAGCGTTGAATGAAGTACATTTGGCCCAAACATTAACGTACCTTAAATTAGCCAACTGCCGGTTAGGACTGCTGATAAACTTTAACGTACCCGTATTATTCAAAGGCATAAAACGAGTCGTGAACGGCTATTGATTTCCAACTCCGTGACCTCCGTAAAATCTCCGTTCCTCCGTGTTTAAATCAACGCTGACCTACTCTTCTCCGTGACCTCCGTAAAATCTCCGTTCCTCCGTGTTTAAATCAACGCTGACCTACTCTTCTCCGTGACCTCCGTGAAATCTCCGTTCCTCCGTGTTTAAAAACCTCCCATGACCAATTTCCTTTCCCTCGCCGATGTTGCCGATCTCGACAATCTGATTCAGGCGGGCCGCAATGCCAAAGCCAGTCCATTTGCCGATCAGCACCTCGGTAAAAACAAAACCATTGGCCTTATTTTCTTCAACGCCAGCCTGCGTACCCGCCTGAGTACGCAGAAAGCTGCCCAAAACCTCGGCCTCAACGTGATGATAATGAACGTTGGGCAGGATAGCTGGGGACTGGAAATGGAAGAAGGCGTGCTCATGAACGGCGATAAAGCCGAGCACGTCCGCGAGGCAGCCGCCGTCATTGGCCGCTACTGCGACATGATTGGCATCCGCGCTTTTGCCGAACTCCACGACCGCCAGCAGGATTACCGCGAGCAGGTCATGAACCAGTTTGTTAAATACGCTAAAGTGCCCATTGTCAACCTCGAATCGGCAACGCGCCACCCGCTTCAGTCGCTGGCCGACTGCATAACCATTGAGGAAGCCAAAACCACGGCCCGCCCCAAAGTGGTGCTCACGTGGTTACCCCATTTCAAGCCGTTGCCACAGGCAGTGGCCAACTCGTTTTGTGAGTGGATGAACGCCCGCGCTCAGGCAGGCCACCTGGAGTTTGTGATAACGCACCCCGAAGGTTACGAACTCGCGCCCGAATTCAGGGGCAACGCCCGCGTTATTTATGACCGGGCCGAAGCCTTTGCCGGGGCCGACTTCATCTACGGAAAAAACTGGTCGTCCTACACGCATTATGGGCAGGTGCTGACGCAGGACCCCGCCTGGGCCGTTACGATGGACGACATGGACCGCACCAACAATGGCCGGTTCATGCACTGTTTGCCCGTTCGGCGCAACCTGAAAGTGTCCGATGCCGTGCTCGACAGCCCCCAGTCGCTGGTGATTGAGCAAGCCGCCAACCGCGAGTGGTCGGCGCAGGCGGTGCTGAAAGAAATTTTGAAAAACTTAACCTAAAACACGGCGTGGTCCGCCATTTCGTGTGTCTGCGTGCTTAAATGAATAACCTCACGATTATCAAAATTGGCGGCAACGTTATCGACAATGCTGATGCCCTGAACCGTTTTCTGACGGCCTTCTCGGTGGTGCCCGGTGCTAAAATCCTCGTTCATGGCGGGGGGAAAATAGCGACGCAGGTAGCCGAAAAACTCGGTATCCCAACCCAGATGGTCGACGGTCGGCGCATCACCGATCAGCCCATGCTCGACGTGGTGACGATGGTGTATGGCGGCTTGGTGAACAAACAGATCGTGGCCAAACTACAGGCCCTGAATGTCAATGCCCTGGGCATGACTGGTGCCGATGCGGGTACGGTGCTGGCCCACAAACGGCCCGTTGGCGAGATCGATTATGGCTTAGTGGGCGACATTGACGAAGTAGATTCGGGGCAGATTCAGTTTTTTCTGCGGCAGGAGTTGACACCCGTTTTTGCGCCCATCACCTACAGCAAATCGGGCGACCTCTTCAATACCAATGCCGACACGATGGCCTCGGCCATTGCGGTGGATATGGGTCGCCACAACGCAGTA
>JAYVAP010000181.1:0-3151 GCA_043750915.1 Spirosoma sp.
TGCCATTGCGCAATAATAGTTTGTTGATACCCTGTAGTTCAGCAGTTGTTAAGGATTTGTTTCACGGACTTTTCGGGGCCGGATTCGTATCATCGACCAGTAGATAAACGCTTCTGAATGAGACTCTTTTACCTGATAATCCTTCGAGAGTCAACCATGAAAGGAAAACCAGCCAGCGGAAGGTGCTTATACCACAAACGCCCCGGCCATCACTGGCCGGGGCGTTTGTCATTGCTTTTGCGTTACTCTTCAGGCGGCCGTAGCTTTCTTCTTGCTGCGGGTAAACTGCTCTTTCGATTCGGTAATAACCTCGAGTTCGTCTTTCGAGCCGATGATGGCGGTTTGGTAACGGCGCAGACCCGTACCGGCCGGAATCAGGTGGCCCACAATCACGTTCTCCTTCAGGCCGTCGAGCACGTCGCGCTTGCCCCGGATAGAGGCTTCGCTCAACACTTTGGTGGTCTCCTGGAACGAAGCCGCCGAAATAAAGCTGTCTGTACCCAGCGACGACTGGGTAATCCCCATCAGGGTTGGCTGCGAAACGGCGGCCATTGCGTCGACCACGGTCACCAGGGCCATGTCACGGCGTTTCAGGCTGGAGTTTTCGTCGCGTAGTCGTCGCGTCGTCACAATCATGCCCGGCTTCAGGTTCTCCGAGTCACCGGCTTCCATCACCACTTTGGCATCCAGCATCTTGTCGTTTTCTTCGCGGAAGGTCCACTTGTCAACCACCTGTCCTTCCAGGAAATTAGTGTTGCCGGAGTCGATAATCTCTACTTTCTGCATCATCTGCCGAACAATGGCTTCGATGTGCTTATCATTGATTTTTACGCCCTGCAACCGGTATACTTCCTGAATTTCGTTGACCAAATACTCCTGAACGGCCGTTGGCCCTTTGATGGCCAGAATATCGCTCGGGGTAATGGCTCCGTCGGACAGTGGGGCACCCGCCCGCACAAAATCATTGTCCTGCACAAGGATAAACTTCGACAGGGGTACTAAGTATCGTTTCCGGGTACCGTCTTTCGATTCGATAAAGATTTCGCGGTTACCGCGTTTGATGGTGCCGTAGGTTACAACGCCGTCAATTTCGCTTACTACCGCCGGATTCGACGGGTTCCGGGCTTCAAACAACTCCGTTACCCGGGGCAGACCGCCGGTAATATCGCGGGTTTTACCCACGTTACGCGGAATCTTTGCCAACGGCTGACCCGCTTTGATGGCTTGTCCTTCCTTAACCACCAACCTGGATCCAACGGGCAGGTTGTAGCTCTTCTGCAGTTGCCCGTTGCCGGTTTCATCCAGGTGAAGCAACAGCGTACTGGTGCCGCTAACAACGATGGCCGGGTTTTTTGCTTTGTCGCGGGTTTCGATAATTACTTTCTCCTGGAAGCCCGTCTGTTCGTCGAACTCTTCGCGATAAGTAATTCCATCTTCCACGGCATCGAACGCCAGTGTACCCGTCAGCTCCGACAGGATAACGGCATTATACGGATCCCAGGCACAGATATCGTCGCCTTTTTTCACCACATCGCCATTTTTCACCCGCAGGAATGCACCATAGGGAATGTTATTGCTGATGAGGACAATATTGCGGTCGCTGGGGTTCACAATCCGAACCTCGCCCGAACGGCCCATAACAATGGCCTGCACATTGCCGTCATTATCAGTCGATTCGACCATCCGCATTTCCTCAAACTCGATCACGCCGTCGAACTTCGCTTTGATCGACGCGTCGACCGCAATGTTGGAGGCCGTGCCACCCACGTGGAATGTCCGCAAGGTCAACTGCGTACCCGGCTCACCAATGGACTGCGAGGCAATTACGCCCACCGCTTCGCCAATGTCGACCATCCGGCCCGAAGCCAGGTTACGGCCGTAGCATTTGGCACAAACGCCCTGCCGCGATTCACAGGTGAGCACCGACCGGATTTCGACCGTTTCGATGCTGGTTTCGTCAATCTGGGCGGCCACTTCCTCCGTAATCAACTCGCCCGATGCGAGAATGAGCACGGGTTTGCCCTCGGCATCTTTCAGCAGCGGGTCATAGATATCGTGAACCGTAGTCCGGCCCAGAATACGCTCCGACAGTGGCTCAACAATGTCTTCGTTGTCTTTCAGGGCCGACACCTGCAGGCCGCGCAGCGTGCCGCAGTCGTCTTCACTGATGATGACATCTTGCGCCACATCGTGCAAACGACGGGTCAGATAACCGGCATCGGCCGTTTTCAGGGCCGTATCGGCCAGACCTTTCCGGGCACCGTGGGTCGAGATAAAATACTCCAGCACGTCGAGACCTTCTTTAAAGTTCGACAGGATGGGGTTTTCAATAATCTCACCAACTGATCCCTGCAGGTTTTTCTGTGGCTTGGCCATCAGCCCCCGCATACCACCCAGCTGGCGAATCTGCTCACGGGAACCCCGGGCACCCGAGTGCATCATCATATAGATGGAGTTGAAACCACCCTGATCGGCTTCGAGCTGCTTCATCAGCGTCTCGGTCAGTCGCGAGTTAACCCGCGTCCAGATGTCGATAACCTGGTTATAGCGTTCGTTTTCCGTAATCAAACCCATCAGGTAGTTATCCCAGACGGTTTGTACTTCGGCTTTTGCTTCGGCGACCAGGCCCTGCTTGGCATCGGGAATCATCACGTCGCTCAATCCGATGGATAACCCACCTTTGAACGCCATTTGAAAACCGAGTTCTTTAATTTCGTCGAGGAACTGCGCTGTCCGCGCTCCGCCCGAAATTTTAAAGATCAGCGCAATAATCTGCTGTAGTTTTTTCTTGGTCAGCAGTTCATTGATATAACCCACTTCTTCGGGTACTGCCTGATTGAATAACAACCGGCCGGCAACCGTTTCGATCAACTTGAAGACCAGATTACCCCCTTCCTCGCGTACTTTCACCCGGCACCGGATGTTGGCGTGTTTGGAAACTTTGCCCTCGTTCATGGCAATGATAACCTCTTCGGCCCCGTAGAACGTCATCCCTTCGCCCGAAATTGGGTATTCAGGAATGCTCTTGCGGCCCTTTGTCACGTAGTACAGGCCCAACACCATGTCCTGCGAAGGCACCGTAATGGGGGCACCGTTGGCG
The DNA here is from genome assembly GCA_043750915.1 of Spirosoma sp. Classification (GTDB taxonomy): domain Bacteria; phylum Bacteroidota; class Bacteroidia; order Cytophagales; family Spirosomataceae; genus Spirosoma. Next base: position 3,101 of record JAYVAP010000181.1, read on the forward strand.
GGGTTGAGGATGTTGTGCGATGCCAGCATCAGCAACGAAGCTTCCAGTATG
>JAYVAP010000182.1:0-5383 GCA_043750915.1 Spirosoma sp.
CCATCCCAAACGGCTCGCCCTTCGGCCATGAGGTCGGGCCAGCCGTAGGCATCGGGTTCGGATTTAACAAGCCAGTAGTTCAACGGCTGGAGGAGATAAAGACCGCTTCGATGGGCCGAAGCGGTCTTTGGTTTATCAGTAGTAATCGTCGCGTTCCTGACTGCCGCCGAAGGGGGAACCATATTCATCTTCGTCTGAATCAACGAAGCGCGAGCCGACAGTTTTGAAAGCCAGGGCTTTTTTGAGGATCGTGATCTGGCCCGTGTGGTACATATCGTGATTAATAATGCCGTGGAGCATGTCATAATAGGTATAGTCCCGGCCGGGTACAATATCTTCCAGAAACTCGTCGTCGTCGCGTTTGTCGAGTTCGTTAATAAGTTCTTCCTGACTCAGGCTGAGTTCCATTTCGAGGGCTTCCCACTCAAAATCGTCAATTTTATCGGGCAGCGCACCAAAGTCTTTGGCGGGCGTGGTAATATCGAATTCGGCATCGCCCTGCATTTTTTTAACGCAGAAAATCCGCCAGCTTGTCATGTGAAAAACCAGCTCGGCAATGGTGTGCGTATTGGGTGTCATGCGCATACCGGCCACATCGGGGCTTACACCCCGCAGGGCTTCCACTACGGATGGGCCGTGCCAGGCTTCTTCGCTCTCGTAGGTGGTGTTGAGCAGGTCGATAATGCGGATAAGTTCGTCGTTCGGAACCATAATATTGCCTGTATAAGTGCCTAACTTATTTATGTCACGGGTATCTGGCAGCCGGTTAAGTTAGGCGCGTGCTGAAAATTTAAAGCGTGCGTCTCTTCTTTTATAGTAGCTCAACGTGCCCGCCAGTTGTTTCTTTCACCTAATTCGGACTTTACAAAAGAAGCTTAAAAGTCCGAAACAAGCCACAAAGGTAAGCCAATATCAGTGGGCATCCGAAAAAACCGGAAAACACTTTACGCTTACCCCTCTCAATAAACGGTGGCATGTTTTTTGCCCATTTCAGTCGGCTTCCTATGCCCGACCACCCTACCTAACCGGAAGTCTTTTGCCAGGATGAAACACAGGTATACGACCCGACTTTATGCTATATGCCTGTTGCTGATCGCCTTAATTCTGACTTCCGATGGCTATGGTCAGGCATCAAAACCGCTGAGATACCGCTCCGAGGCAGGCACTTATTTGTCTAATGCCGGCCAGGTACCTTTCTGGCTGCGGGCCAATCAGTACGGAATTGTGCCCCGCCAGGCCCCACTGCTGACCCTGCGCCAGGGTTTCCGGGTCGATTATCACGATGCACCCAAAACAAAACTCGACAGTTTGCGGGCCGCCAATCGGCGTATCGACTGGGGCTGGGGTGCCGAAGCGGTGCTGAACGTCGGAGAGAGTCATAAACTGCTCATTCCGGAGGCCTACGTGAAAGTGCGCTTTGCCAACCGCCTGGAAGTATGGGCGGGCCGACGGCGCGAAATAATTGGCTTAGTCGATTCTACGCTGTCGTCTGGCTCCTACGCCTGGTCGGGCAATACGCTGCCCATGCTCAAAATCCAGGTGGCCGTTCCCGACTACCTGCCCCGCAACGCCCTGTTCGGCTTCAAAGGATTTTATGCCCACGGCTGGTTTGAGGAAGAGCGTTTTATCAATAACGTGATGCTGCACCAGAAAGCCCTGTATGGCCGTTTTGGCAAACCCCACTGGCGGCTTAAACTCTATGGCGGTATAAATCATGAAGTTATGTGGGGCGGCAACACGGAGCGTTTGCCCGGCTCGGTCATTAAAAACAACCAGTTACCCAACCGATTCAGCGATTATATCGACGTAGTCACGGCCTCCACGCTGGGAAACCGAAGCAACGTCGACACAAATCGGATTAGTGCTTTCGACCGCGAAAACCGCATTGGCAATCATTTAGGGTCGGTCGATGTGGGATTTGAATATACGGCGCGGCACTTCTCGGTTTTTGCTTACCGCCAAAGTGTCTACGAAGATGGTTCGCTGTTTTACCTCACCAACATCCGCGATGGACTGCATGGGCTGCGCATCAGAAACCGGCAACCGGTCAATCCAAAAACCATTCAGATTCAGACCCTTCTGCTGGAGTATTTATTCACCCAAAGCCAGGGCGGAGATTTATTCACCGATACCAGCCCCTTTCAGCGGGGCCGCGACAATTATTTTAACCACTCGCAGTATCAGGATGGCTGGACCCGCTTTGGCCAGACCATGGGCACGCCCTTTATCACGCCCATGTCTGAGAGCCGCCCCGACCTGCCCCGCTACGCTTTCATCAACAACAACCGGGTTTCGGTTATGCACCTCGGCCTGGCCGGGCAGGCGTTCGATTTTCTGCGCTTTCAGCTCAAAGCGTCCTATAGCGAAAATCTGGGCACCTACAATACCCCCTTCCCGCAAACGGTTCACCAGTTTTCATCGGTCCTGAACCTGTCGGCTCCGCTGCACAGGCGGAGCGGTTTCACCATCAACGCATCGGTGTCCACCGACCGGGGCGACCTCTACGAGAACAATACGGGCTTTTATGTAGGCATCCGCAAGGAAGGCCAGAGCCGCAGGCGGTATTAGGCATAGCGGGCCTGGTGTTTTCGCGCACGCGCCGTTGGGCTGGCTTATTTGCGCGGCCAGTTATCTTTTTTGGGCTGGGGCCGCAGCACATGCACATCGAGCAGCGCGTAGGGCCGGGCCAGATACTCCCGCACCAAGGTCCGAAAGGAGTAGCCGTCGGGCACATCCTGGGCGGCAAACGCCACCGCTTCCACGCCTTCGTGGTTGCCAATGTAGAGGGCGCGGGCGTTGTGAAAGTTTTGGGAGATAATCGTGATTTTCTCCTGGTTAAAAACATCTTTGCAGCGCACGACCGAGTCGAAGGTGCGGTAACCGGCATAATCGAGGGTCATCACGGAAGTTGGCACGCCTAATTTCACCAAAGCCCGCTGCATGTCGGCCGGTTCGTTATAATATTCGGAATCGTTGTTGCCGCTCAGAATTACATACTTGATTTTCCCTTCTTTCCAGAGCCGGGCCGTGGCTTCCATTCGGTACCGAAAAAACAGATTTTCCTTGCCGGTACGAACAAATTTACTCGTTCCCAGCACCAGTCCAACATCGTTGGCGGGCAGGTTGCGGATGGAAAAATACGTTTGTGCTTCGGTGGTGCGCACCACCCACCAGTTACACGCCAAAACCACCAGCGCACCGGCAAAAACCAGCACAATGGTGGTTTTGATGGTCCACTTGACCACGCGCACCCCAACCGCTTCGCGGGGCATGTTATCGCTGTAGTCGGTGGCCAATGTCGGGTTCATTTATAAAATTAATCGATTTATACAGCGTGTCATGGCGAAAGATGCCTGTTGCGGGCGGCTCAGGAAAATAACCCTAACTGCATTGACTCCGCCGGGTCCGTATTGGTTGCCTCAGCGATGGCCAACTCGTCCGAAAAAATCAGGGTTGCCGGTTGCCGCGCTGGTTCATCAGTCGCCACACCGGCAACTACTTTGGGGGCCAGCAACTTAACCTCTTTCACTTTGGCAAAAGGCAGTTTATTACCCAACGCTTTCCATCCCCGAATGTCGATGAAACCTTCCGGTTCCAGCACCATTTTTTCGAGCGGACCCCGGTCCTTAACCTGGTGGATAACCTCCAGACGCGGATGCCGGTCGGCCGTAACGGCCAGCGATTTAGACCCTTTTACTTCGCCGATGAAGCTAAACTTCTTGTCGATGGTGGTAGTCTCAACCTTAAACCGCTTCACATACCAGGCTTTCTGATTGGCTTCGTAATAGATCGCCGACAGCACCGTTTCGGGATCAAATTTCATCAGCACCACCACGTCGTTCGGCTCAAAGCGGTTGGTCAGTTCAAAGCCCGTCAGTTCGTACTGCCCGTCTTTATAAACAACGAGAATAGTGTCTTTAGCCTCAAAATTACCCAGCAGCTTGCCCCGTTCGTCGCGGTTGAGCCGCCCGAGGTGATCGTCGTACCAGATATTGACACCCCCCAGCGTGGAAACACCCCCCGATTTCTGGGTGATTTTGCGAACCGGATATTTGGTCAGAATATTACCCTGCGCCGACCGGTTTTTGATGGCTACCGACGCAAAGTCATAGTCGAACTGTTTTATTTTAGCCGCACTCTGCGCCGTCAGATTGATGGTAATTACCTCAGCTTCACCGTTTTCGTTCGCGCTGAAATAAGTCAATTTCGATTTCGGGTTACCCATTGTCAGGTCATATTCCCGGTCGCGGGTGATGCCCGTTATGGGAAATCGCTTGGCCATTGAAATCCCCGACTTGCCATCTACATACACCAGGTTATAAATCTTGCGCTCGTCGGCTTTCTTGAACACCGCAGCATACAAAATATCCTTGCCAACAAATACTTTTTCCTGTACTTTCGTTACCACGCAGATGCCATCGCGCCGGAAAACGATGATGTCGTCGATGTCGGAGCAGTCGCTCACGTACTCATCTTTTTTCAATCCGTAGCCAACAAAGCCGCCCTCACGGTCGACGTAGAGTTTCTGGTTGGCAGCGGCCACCACGCTGGCAGCAATGGTGTTGAAGGCCCGAATTTCGGTTTTTCGTTCGCGCCCTTTGCCATATTTTTTTTGCAGGTCTTTGTAGTAGGCAATGGCAAAGCGGGTGATGTTGGCCAGGCTATCGTCGGTTTCGGCCAGTTCCAGTTCCAGCCGACGCATCAGTTCTTCGGCCTTAAAACCGTCGTATTTCGAGATTCGCTTGATTTTTATCTCGGTCAGGCGAATGATGTCGTCCTCGGTAATGTCGCGATAAAACTGTTTCCGGTATGGCTTGAGGCCTTTGTCGATGGCCTGCAAAACGGCCTCAAAGGTTTCGCACTCTTCTATTTTCCGGTAGATGCGATTCTCAATAAAAATCTTTTCGAGCGAACTATACAGCAACCGCTCCATCAGTTCCACCCGCCGGATTTCCAGTTCACGCTGTAGCAACTGCACCGTTTGGTGGGTATTGACCCGCAGAATATCGGTCACACTCACAAAATGGGGCTTGTCGCCAATAATAACGCAGGCGTTGGGCGAAATGCTTATTTCGCAATCCGTGAAGGCATACAGCGCATCGATGGTTACATCGGGCGACACGCCGGGCTGCAGGTGCACCAGAATTTCAACGTCTTTGGCGGTATTATCGACCACGGCGGCCACGTTCCGGCTGGGGGCTTTGATGCGGATTTTGCCCAGTTCGGCTGCTTTCACAATGGAGTCGATCAGTTGCGGGGTGGTAATGCCATAGGGTACATCCCGAATGGCAAGCACCTTTTTGTCGACCTCCTCAATTTAGTCCCGCACCCGCACTTTGCCGCCCCGCTGCCCGTCGTTATAGTTGACCACATAGACAAAGCC
>JAYVAP010000183.1:0-4591 GCA_043750915.1 Spirosoma sp.
TTTGCGGGTGGCATCCAAAAGCGGTCGTTGGGCTTTAGTAGTCAAGAATCTAAGTACAGCCTAATTAGGAGGCTTTAAGCTAAGTCAACTTTAGGTAGGCCGTTTTGAAATGCACCCTTCAGTAGGTGATAAGTAGTGAACGTACTGCTCATCGTCGCATAAAACGTTATTCTTGATGCGATGCCCTTTTTTTTTTCACTGTACTCTTCTTCTTGGGCGCTATAATCGGCGTTGCGTTGAATAGCGCGTTCGAGACCGTCATAAGTAAATACCTTGTCAGTGTGGTTCTTTAGAGAGGTGGCCAATTCAGCCGCATTACGAATCGGCAGCAGGCCTTCCTGAGCTAAGGTCTGATTCAAAATTTCGAGCAGAACACCAGCCATTCGAGATACTTTTGTTTGAGAGATCCCAAAACTTAGTGCCTGCGACTGTTGCAAAGCATTGGTTTTCAGGTAGGTAAGCAAGAACAACAATTTGGTTGGTGTGGTTTTCAATGTTGCATTACCATGTTCTTTATAAATTGGCTGTAGGCGATAGGCTCCGGTTAAAGTTCGGTAGCGATAGTAACGTTCCCAATGGGGTGCAAAGAGCTTGAGGAGGGCATCGAACTCATCGGGTAATAGGCTGGTCACAGCCAAAAATTGGGTATTGTTTTGCTTAAGGGTTTGGTAGTCCATTGGGTAAAGGTACGTCTGATTCTCGCGCATCAATGTAATCAATCAGTTCGCATAACCACTAATAGGTGAGCTTTGTATCAGCCCACGGCTTCAGCCGTGGGTTACTTTTCAGACGCGGGCAACAAATGAAACCCGTGGATCACATTTTCTATGTCGATAGATATTTTTGATACCCACCTTCCGGCGGCATCGGCTGCTTATGGCCGGAAACTCTGGCAGCACTACGGCTTCACATTTCACGTCGTCAGGCCGCGCCGAAGCAGGCTTGGCAACTTCCGGGCATTCTCACAGGGGCCAACATTCATTACGGTCAATGCCGACCTGAACCCGTATGCATTTTTGATTACGTACGTCCATGAGGTAGCGCACGCCGAAGTCAATAAAACGTATCGAAGACGACAAAAACCGCATGGCCGGGCGTGGCAAATGGCGTTTCAGCAGCTCATGCAGCCACTTTTGACCGAAGCTTTTTTTCCGGCGGCCGTGTTGGTGCCGCTCATAAACTACCTGACCAAACCAGCCGCCACCACCAGTGCCAATCCGGCCCTGGCCCAATCCCTGCGTCAATTTGACGCGCCCGAAAACGGTGCGCCGGGGCCAGAACAAATGCTGCTGGGCGATGTACCGGAGGGAAGTTTGTTCTGCTTTGCAAAAAAGACTTATCAGCGCGGTACGCTACGCCGAACCCGCGTCGTTTGTAAAGAAGTAGCGTCGGGAAAGTTGTACGCTATATTGGCTCATGCACTGGTTGAATATATCGAATAATGAACCGCGCGGGCGAATGAATAACCGGCCAAAACGGGACAACCGCCTGCAAAAAACAGAGCAACCCGCCGGACTCCGGTGGGTGTTGCTGCTGGTTGTTCAGTGGGCCTTTTTTGGTTTTTTAAGTATCAATCCAACCACGGCGCAGTCTGTTCTCCAACAGGGTACGTGGGTTAAAATAGGCGTGACCCAATCGGGCGTGTACCAGCTCAGTCAGGCCGCGCTTGCCCGGCTCAACCCGGCCTTTGCCACGGCCAACCCGCGCCATATCCGGCTCTATGGCAATGGGGGAGCCGCCCTGCCCCAGCCCAACAAAACGCCCCGCCCTGCCGACCTCACCGAAAATGCCATTCAGGTGACGGGCGAAGCCGACGGGCGTTTCGATGCCGGAGACGCGCTCCTGTTTTTTGGCCAAAGTCCGCACGTTGTCCGATATGACTCAACATCTCAACGGTTCAGACACGAAATCAATCCCTACAGCGACACGACTTTTTATTTCGTTACCATCGGCTCTTCACCCGGCCAACGGATAAACACACGTCCGGCGGGCACCGTAGTGGCGCGGCCTGCCGTTACAACTTTTGATGACTATCAGTTTCAGGAAAAAGATTTGCTCAAACTACCGGCGGTACGGTCGGGCAGGGCGTGGCTGGGTCCGTACATGACCATCGACACCACCCAAACGGTTCCGTTCGAGCTGCCGGGCTTAGTGGCTGGTGCGCCGGTTCGCATCACGGCATCGGCCATGGCCGGAGCAATCGAGCCCAGCCAATTCAGACTTCGCGTAAACGGGCAAACTGCCGGCACACTCGCCATACCCGCCATCTCGGGCTATGAATATGACTACCAGGGCATCGTTAAAACCGATACGTTTCTGGTCATGTCCACAACAAATTCAGAAAACACGGTCCGGCTGTCGCTTACTTTCCAAACAAACGGCGGCCGGTCGGCGCAGGGGTACCTCAACTTTCTGGCCGTGCAGACCCGGCGCGAACTCCGGCAGTACGATCAGCCAACGTGGGTGCGCCGATTGGCGGCCGGGCCGGTTGCAATCCGGCAGGCAACGACGCTGCTGCGCCTGTGGGATGTGACCAACCCGCTGGTACCCGCCGAGCAGACTTTTGTTCGGTCTGCCCCGCCGGAAGCGGCCTGGCAGAACACCCGCACCTCCGATTATTTTATGTTTACCGATGCCCGGCTCCTGACACCTGCATCGCTGGCACCCATGGCCAACCAGAACCTGCGCGGACAAACATCACCAAACCTGCTCATCATAACGGCTGGGGCCTGGCTCGATCAGGCCAACCGTTTAGCTAAGTTTCGGCGCGAACACGACAACCTGTCGGTGCTGGTAGTTACCCCCCAGCAGGTCTTCAACGAATTTGGCTCCGGCCAGCCCGACCCCACCGCCATCCGCGATGCCGTGCGTTTTTTTTACCAAAAACAACCCGGTCAGCTTCGCAATGTGCTGCTGTTTGGCGATGCCACTTATGATTACCGCAATATTGCCGGCCAGCTCAGCGCGGCCCAGTTAGCCAGCCTGGTGCCGGCCTACCAAAGCCGCGAGTCGCTGCACCCGGTGCTGAGCTATTCGTCCGACGATTATTTTGGCTTCATGGACGAAAGCGAAGGCGAGTGGGCCGAGACCGGGCCGGACGATCACCGCATGGAGGTGGGCGTGGGGCGGTTACCCGTGACCACGCCCGACGATGCCCGCACGGTGGTTGATAAGCTCATTCGGTATGCAACCGATGTCTCGCTGGTGGGCGACTGGCAAACGCGGGTTACGCTCGTGGCCGATGATGGCGACTACAATATTCACCAGCGCGATGCCGATTTGCTGGCGGCCAGCATCGAAAAACGTGCGCCCGCCTACCGACCCGAACGCATTTTTGTGGGCGATTTTCCGCAGGACATCACCGCCATTGGCCAAAAATCCCCCCTGGTGAATCAGCGCATCAGCCGGGCCATGACCGATGGGCGGCTGATTATCAACTACAGCGGGCACGGCGGCATTCTGACGCTGGCCGACGAGCAGGTGGTGACGCTGGCCGACATCCAATCGTATAAAAACCGGCGGTTGCCCCTGTTCGTAACGGCTACCTGCCAGTTTGGGCGCTACGACGATCCGGCCACAACTTCGGGTGCCGAGTTGCTGCTGTTGAGCCGGACGGGTGGTGCCATCGGCCTGCTCACAACCACGCGCCCGGTGTATGCCAATACCAATCTACTTTTGAACGATGCTTTTTACAAAGCTGTTTTCGCACCCGTCGATGGGCAGATGCCCCGGCTGGGCGACGTGATGCGGCTCACTAAAAACAACAGCCTGAGCGGACCCGTAAACAGAAACTTTGCCCTGCTCGGCGATCCGTCTCTGCAACTGGCTTATCCCAAAGCGCAGGTCACCCTCACGCAGGTGAATGGACGGCCTGTGAAAGCCAGCCGACCCGACACGCTGCGGGCGTTGCAAACCGTGGAACTGGCGGGCGAAGTGGGGCAGGCGGGGCAGCTTTTAGCTAATTTTACGGGCACCCTCCGGCTAACCCTCTACGACAAAGCAACCACGCAAACCACGCTTGGCATCAAGGCCGACAGCCCCAAAATGAGCTATCAGGTTTTGAGCAGCATTCTCTTCAGCGGGCAGGTTCCGGTACAGCAGGGCCGCTTTGCCGTGCGGTTCACCCTGCCCAAAGACATTGATTATGCCGTGGGAAACGCAAAAATGTTTCTCTACGCCGTTCGGTCCGACAGTTTGTTCGATGCCATTGGCAGCTACGACAGCCTGCGGGTGGGGGGCAGCGTGCTGGCCGACAGCATCGATAACCAGTCGCCGGTGGTGAGCCTTTCGGTGGTTGGCGGCACCCCGCAGGACAACGAAATCCGGGTGGCCGGGCCAGATGTGACCCTGCACATTAGCCTGACCGATAACCAGGGCATCAACCTGGCGCGGGCTGGGTTGGGACATGAACTGACCGCCCAACTTGCCGATCTGCCGGCCCTTGTGCTCAACGATTTGTATGTGGCCACTGGCTCCGATGGGCGGCAGGGCACAGCCCGTTATACCTTCCGCAACGTGGTGCCGGGCCTATACCGGGTTCGGGTGAAGGCCTGGGATATAAACAATAATTCGGTGGAGGGGGCGTTGAGCA
>JAYVAP010000184.1:0-4498 GCA_043750915.1 Spirosoma sp.
TCCATGCGTAACTATTCCATGATGAATCGTTTTATACTAAGCGCGACCATTTGGCTGCTGGCCTGCGTGGCTGTGCTGGCCCAGGGTGTCCGGGGCCGCGTAACCGATGGCAAAGCTAATTCGGCTATTCCGGGAGCCACCATCGTTGTGACGAACACCGCCATAGGTGCCACCACCGATGCCAACGGCGATTATGCCATCAAACTCGCCCCCGGCAAATACACCCTGCGTGTCAGTTTTGTGGGCTACCAAACACTGAGCCTGCCCGTAACGGTAACCGAGGGCGAGACTGTGGTGATGAATGCCGCCCTGAGAGAAGGTTCAGCCAGTCTCAGTGAAGTGGTGGTCGTTGGATCCCGCTCCACACAGGTTAGAACCAGTACAGAAACAGTAGCTCCCATTGATGTAATTCAATCGCGTGATCTGGTAGCGACTGGCCAGGTAGACATTTCACAGCAGTTAAACTTTGTGGCTCCTTCGTTTAATTCATCGCGGCAAACTATTGCCGATGGTACAGACCATATTGATCCTGCTACTATTCGTGGACTTGGTCCAGATCAAGTTCTGGTGTTGCTCAATGGAAAACGGCGACATAATCAGGCCCTGATTAATATTAACGGCACCATTGGGCGTGGTTCGGTAGGTACCGATTTAAATGCAATTCCGTCGGCAGCTGTTGAGCGAATCGAAGTGCTACGCGATGGTGCTGCTTCTCAATATGGTTCCGATGCTATTGCAGGCGTAATAAACCTTAGATTGAAAGAACGACCTGGCACAACTGCCAGCGCGCAATTAGGTCAGCACTACAAGGGCGATGGTCAAATAGCTCAAATTGGTATTAACCATGGTATTAAACTCGGACAAAAAGGTGGCTTTTTAAGCCTGACAGGGGAGTTCAGACACCGGGGTGCTACTAATCGTGTAGGTGATTATAATGGCCCGGTATATGTAAATTGGAATGTAGCACGACTACGCCCAACTGGTCAGCCTGCCGAAACAGATCCGGCTTATATTGCCCGCCGACAGGGGTTGTTTAATCAAGATCAGACGCAAATCCAGGCTAACCAATTCAACTTGTCCAATAATATGCTTATTGGTAATTCACAAGTAAATAATGCAGGTTTCTTTTTGAACGCACGGTTGCCCCTTAACAAAACAACATCGTTCTATGCCACCGGTGGTATCAACTATCGTAAAGGAGAAGCGGCTGGTTTTTACCGGTATCCATTTCAAACTACGCAAGTTATCAAGGAAGTATACCCTAATGGATTTCTGCCTAATATTGAGTCCACAATTAATGACCAGTCTTTGTTAATGGGTGTTAACGGTGAATCGAATGGTTACCGGTGGGATATCAGTAGCGTATATGGAGGTAATGCATTTCGTTTCGACGTTACAAACTCAAATAACGCATCGCAGTTTGCTCAGGGAGCAAATGCCCAGCGAAACTTTTACGCTGGTACGCTCAGCTTTTACCAAAATACCAACAACGCCAGCATTGCTAAAGATTATGGCCCGAGCATTGGTCTAAAATCATTTAACGTAGCAGTGGGCGCTGAGTACCGATTGGATCAGTATCGCATCAAAGCAGGCGAGGAATCATCCTACAGGAATTTTAATCCAACTTCGGGCAGAGGAGCGGGTGCACAGGTATTCCCTGGCTTTCAGCCTGCCAACGCGATCAATATCACGCGCAATGTGTATGCTTTGTACGCTGATATTGAAACGGATATAACCGATAAGTTGCTTTTTAATACGGCTGCCCGATACGAAAACTACAGTGACTTTGGCGGGAACTTTGCAGGTAAACTTGCAGCCCGCTATAAGTTTGGTGAAGCCTTTTCACTACGTGGCTCAGTTAGTAACGGTTTCCGTGCGCCAAGTCTCCACCAGAGAAACTTTAGTGCCATCAGCACGGTGTTCGTTTCAGATGGTAAAGGTGGTCTGGAACCCCGCCAAACGGGAACGTTCCGGAACGATAGCCCGATTGCACAGGCTTTCGGAGTTCCAGTATTGAAAGCGGAGCAGTCTGTAAACTACAGTGTTGGTATCACCTCACGACCTTTACCTAATGTAAGTGTTACGATTGATGCATACCAGATTGCCATTCGGGATCGCATCATTTACTCTAATAACTTTCCGCGTGCTAATGCTACTGTAGCTACAATTCTGGATGGTGCCGGGCAAAGAGATGTAAATGGTGCAACTTTTTTCACCAATGCTATAAACACCCAAACACGAGGTATTGATATAGTGATTGCTACCAGTCCTCGTTTGAGCAGCGGCTCGCTCGATCTAACATTGGCTGCCAATTTCAACGAAACAAAGCTAACCGGAGCCATTCAAAAGCCAGCAAAAATACCTAATGATGCTACTTTTGGTAATTTACTCTTTAATCGGCAGGACAGTGCCCGCATAACGTTGGCTCAACCCCAAAGTAAAGTTTCTTTCACAGCTAACTACCGCCTGAATAAGTTTGGACTTGTATTGCGGCTGACACGCTTTGGTGAAGTTACTACCTACGACCCTGCAAACCCATTGCTTGACGAGTACTTTAGTCCAAAAGTTGTATCAGATATGAGCGTATCCTATCGCGTATTGAAAAATCTGACGGTCTCAGTTGGTGCAAACAATATATTGGATGTATATCCTGATAAATTGAAAAAAGTAGCTCCTCCTACACCTACACGTTTTGAAGGTGCTGTATTGGATAATTCATCATTTGGTAGATTTATCTACAGTCGTAATGCGACTCAATTTGGATTTAATGGTGGGTATTACTTTCTGAACTTATCAGCGAGTTTTTGAAAAAGACATCATTTGTTAACTCGTCAAAAAAACTGCCTGCCAAATTCAAGTTTGGCAGGCAGTTTTTTTGCCAGTCATTAAAATAATTGTCTCACTTTGGCCCCATCCGGATGGCCCCGTCCAGCCGGATCACTTCGCCATTGAGCATGGGGTTTTCCAGAATGGATTTAGCCAGCATGGCATACTCCGCCGGGCGGCCCAGCCGAGACGGAAAGGGCACCTGCTGGCCCAACGACAGGCGGGCTTCTTCGGGCAGGCCCATCAGCAGGGGTGTCTCAAACAAACCTGGTGCAATGGTCATCACCCGGATGCCCGAGCGGGCCAGGTCGCGGGCAATGGGCAGGGTCATGCCCACAATACCGCCTTTGGAGGCCGAGTAAGCGGCCTGGCCCATTTGCCCGTCGTAGGCCGCTACTGATGCTGTGTTAATAATGACGCCCCGCTCGCCCTGCGGGTTGGGGGCGTTGGCTTCCATGGCCAGAGCCGCCAGCCGGATCACGTTGAAGGTACCAATCAGGTTAATGGCAATCACCCGCTGAAACACCGCCAGCGAATGCGCCCCATACACCCCGTCGACTTTGCCGAGGGTTTTGCGGGCCTCTGCCACGCCCGCGCAGTTGATGGCCACGTGCAGCCCGCCAAACGTGCCAACGGCCACATCAACGGCTGCCTGCACATCGGCTTCGCTGGCAACGTCGGTTTTCAGGAAGCGAACCGCTCCGCCGAGCGCGTCGGCTAAGGCGTTGCCGCGTTCGGCGTTCAGGTCGAGGATAACGACGTTCGCGCCGTTTTCGGCCAGCATCCTCACTGTTGCTTCGCCCAGACCGGATGCGCCCCCGCTAACGATAGCGATTGTGTTTTGTAAGTTCATATAGAAAATTGGGTTTATGGATGGGTAGCCGCCAATTGGCCCGACCTAACCAGTTTACACGGCCCGAACGCCCTATTTCACCGACACAAACAGCACCGCGTCGGCCACAACAATGCCGGTTGCGCCCGTGTTGCTGAGTTCGAGGTAGGGAGCCGAGCCGGTGGTTAGCGGGTGTTCGCCGAGGTTGATCCAGTCGTTGACCTGGTGCTGCTGGTTGAGCATCATTTTTTTCATTGTTTTGCCCGTATTCAGTCGCACGAGCACCCGGCTGGCTTTGGTGGTGTCGGCTGGTGGGCGGGTACCGGTTTGCTCAGGATTGCCGCCACTGCCTGCCGGGCTGGGGTTATAAACATAAACGCGGTAGCGGCCGGGCCGGTTTCGGGGCAGGCTGAACCGCACCGACTTAGCACCGCTTTGGCCATCGCCAACCAGCATTGACCCGCCATATTTGCCGCCGGTGGTTTGGCGTAGCCACATGCCCGTGCGTCGGACGCGCGTGGTGTCGTCGTTGTCGATCAATATTTCGGGCTGCGAGCCGTTCAGGAGTGGGTTTTGCGCCAGCTGGGTTTGCAGTTTTTTGATGTCAATGGCCTGCACGGCCCGCTTCTCGTTGATGGCCTGGCAAGCCGCCACCGCTGCCGACTGGGCCAGCACCATAAACACCGGCTCCATCCGGATGGAGCCGTAGGCGATGTGGCTGGCCGACAAACAAACCGGCACGAGCAGGTTGCTAATGCTGCCCGTTTTGGGCACCAATGCCCGGTAGCTGACGGGGTAGGGCGGGAAGCCACCCACCTGCACATCCCCCTCATTCCGAAC
>JAYVAP010000185.1:0-12675 GCA_043750915.1 Spirosoma sp.
GGCCGAAAAAATGGCCAAAGCCCTCTCGGTTATTCCCGGCGTGACGTTTGGTTTTCAGCAACCGGTGCAAATGCGTTTCAACGAGCTGATGACCGGTGCCCGCCAGGATGTAGCCCTGAAAATTTATGGCGAAGACTTAGGAAAGCTGGCCGGACTAGCCACTCAGGTGGGCCATCTTATTGCCACCATCAGCGGGGCGCAGGACCTCTATATCGAGCAAATTGGCGGGCTTGCCCAGATTTTAATTAAACTCGACCGCGCTCAGATCGCCAAATTCGGCCTCAACGTGGCCGATGTAAACCGGGTTATCAACACCGCTTTTGCCGGGCAGTCGGCCGGGCAGGTGTATGAGGGCGAAAAGCGGTATGAGTTGGTGGTGCGCTTAGCGGCCGACAAACGCCGGCGCATCGACGATATCCGAAACGTGTATGTGCCCACGCCCGCCAGCGCATCTAACCCCAATGGCGGGCAGATTCCACTCAGCCAGGTAGCCAATATTAGTATGGAACTGGCGCCCAACCAGATTCAGCGCGACAACACGCACCGGCGCATTACACTGGGATTCAACGTGCGCGAGCGCGATGTGGAAAGTATTGTGGCCGAACTCCAGCAAAAAGTTGGTCAACAAATCAAGTTTCCGCCCGGCTACTCCATCACCTATGGGGGTCAGTTTCAGAACCTGGTCGATGCCAAAAAGCGGTTAGCCGTTGCGGTTCCCCTGGCACTGGCCCTGATTTTTGCCCTGCTGTTTTTCACTTTTAATTCAGTGCGGCAGAGTCTGCTGATTTTCATGGCCATCCCGATGGCCGCTATTGGTGGGGTATTTGCCCTGTTGCTGCGCGATATGCCGTTCAGCATTTCGGCGGGTGTTGGCTTCATTGCGTTGTTTGGGGTATCTGTGCTGAACGGCATCGTGCTGATTGCCGAATTCAACCGGCTCCGGCGCGAAGAGGGCCTGACCGACATGACCGAAATTATCCGGCAGGGGGCCGAGATTCGGTTGCGGCCCGTGATTATGACCGCGCTGGTGGCTTCGTTTGGGTTTATTCCGATGGCTATTTCCAATTCGGCGGGGGCCGAGGTTCAGAAACCGCTGGCCACCGTTGTCATTGGCGGTTTGCTGACGGCTACGCTGCTGACCTTGATTGTGTTGCCAATTTTATACGCCCTGACCGAACGAAAAGCCGTGGACAAAGAAGCGTTGGCCAACAAGACGAAGTCAGCCGCCCAAACGCCCGCTGTGGTGGCTACTCTTTTGTTGCTCCTGCTGGTATCGATGGGTAGCCAGGCGCAGCCGGGACCCATGCCCGCCACCACGCTGGAGCAGGCACTGCAACAGGCCGGCAGCCGCAACGCGCAGCTTCAGCTGGCCGGTTTGGGTGTGAGTCAGCAACAGGCACTGCGCCCGGCAGCCCGCGAAGTAGGGCGGCTCTCGGTTATGGCCATGCTGGGGCAGTATAACACGCGCCGATTCGATAACAACCTGACCATCAGCCAAACCATTCCCAATCCTATCCTGATGCGTCGGCTGGCAGCCCTCAATGACCAGACGGTTCGTGCCCGCGAGGCCAGCGTTTTGGTGACCCGAAACGACGTGCAGTACGGGGTGAAGTCGACTTACTACGAACTGAATTACCTCTACCAGAAGAGCCGCCTGTTTCAGGAGCAGTACACGCTGCTGACGGAGTTTGTGAAAGCGGCAACCCTCCGGTTTAAAACCGGTGAAACGGGGAGCTTGGAGAAAGCTACCGCCCAGAGTCAGCTGGCCGACCAGCGGGTTAGGCTGGCCCAGCACGAAGCCAGCCTGATTGGTACCCGCACCCACCTGCAAACGCTCTTGTTCAGCCCCGGCCCGGTTGATGTAACCACGCAGCCCCTCCCAAAACTCACGCTGACACTCGCTGCCGATAGTGTGCTGCTGGCCCAAAACCCGCTGCTGCGGCAGTTACAGGAGCAGATTCAGGTAGCAGGGCAAACCCGCCAGGTGGAGCAGGCGCGGCTGAAACCCGATTTTATCGTGGGTCTTTTCAGCCAGACACTCATTGGTAATCAGCTTATTAATGGTCAGGAAATTTATTTTGGACCCCGCTACCGGTTCAACGGCGGGCAGCTGGGCATAGCACTGCCCCTGTTTGGCCAGGCCCAGAAAGCCCGCATCGGCGCAGCCCGCATTGGCGAACAGATTGCCCGAACCGACCTGCAAAACGGGCAGTTTTCGTTGTCACAGCAATTACGTCAGGCGGTGGGCCAGTATACCCAGTATCGCACCGCCCTGACGTATTATGAGCAAAACGGGCTGGCCCAGGCCATGCTGATCCAGACCAACGCCCGGCGGGCCTTCGGCAGTGGCGACATTGGCTACGTCGAGTTTTCGCTGGCCCTGCAACAGGCCCTCACCATCCGGTCCAATTATCTCGACCTGCTCAACCAGTACAATCAATCGGTTCTCTACATCCAGTATTTGCTGGGTAATCCATAACCATGCAAGCCATACGCTATCCATTTCTGCGGCAATCAGCCCGAACATTCCACCTGTTTATCGTGCTGACAGTCAGCCTATTTCTACCTACTGCCTGCCACACAGGCACCGCCAAAAAGGAGGACACCCAACCCGTTGCCGCAGCCGCCAAGCCCGATTCGCTGGCGAAGGCAGACGGCCTGGTGCGGGTTTCGCTCAGCGCGGCCCAGTATGCAATGGCGGCCATCAAAACCGGCCAACCCACGCGCCAGACCCTCAGCACAACCCTGAAACTGACGGGTTCGCTCGACGTGCCGGCGCAGAATATGATGTCGGTGTCGGTGCCCTATGGCGGATATATTCGGCAAATTCGGCTGGAGCCGGGGATGCGAATTCGCAAAGGACAAACGTTGGTGGTGCTCGAAAACCCGGAGTATATCCAGTTACAGCAAGATTATTTAGATGCCAAAGCGAAACTCGAGTTTGCCGATCTGGAGTTTGCCCGCCAGCAGGAACTAAGCCGCGACAACGTTAACGCGCTGAAGATTTTTCAGCAGGTGCGGTCTAACCGCCAGGGTTTACAGGCCCAGCTGGCAGGTCAGGCCCAGCGATTAGCCATCCTGCGCATCGACCCCGCCAAACTGACCCCCGGCCGGCTCACCCGAACCATCACGGTGCCATCGCCGGTTTCGGGTTTTATAACCAATGTTCCCGTCAACAATGGCCGCTTTGTGAACCCCGCCGATGTGCTGGTCGAAATTATCAATGTCGATGATCTGCACGTGCGGCTAAGTGTTTTCGAGAAAGACATCAGCCACATTCAAACCGGCCAGCGCATTCAGTTCGGCATGGGGGGCGGGGCATCGCTGGGACACAGCGGCACCATTTTTTTGATTGGCAAATCCATTGCTCCCGACCGCACCATTTCGGTGCTGGCGCACGCCGACCGCTATTCCAGTGACCTCATTCCGGGCGGATACGTGTCGGCGCAGGTGGCCCTTAAATCCCGGTCAGTACCCGCTCTGCCCGAATCGGCGGTGGTGAGCTACGGCGGCAAATCGCTCGTTTACGTGCTGGAGACCCGCCAAAACAACCCCGCTGCCTATCAGTTCCGGCAGATTGAGGTGACAACGGGTGTCCGCGAAAATGGGTACGTAGCCGTTACGCTGCCGCCCACCGTCAATCCGGCACAAACGCCGGTTGTGGTGCAGGGTGCCTACAGCTTGCTGGCCAAAATAAACAACAGCGAAGAAGAATAAACGACCATGAACGACTCCTGGCAGGGACACCCCAACGCGGTGCATCCCGAAAATCACCTCAAAAGTTCCGACTTCATTGGCGACATTGTCATTGGCATGGCCGACGGATTAACCGTACCGTTTGCCCTGGCAGCGGGTCTGAGCGGGGCTGTGGCCAGCTCGTCGCTGATTATTACGGCCGGCATTGCCGAAATAGTGGCCGGGTCTATTGCCATGGGTTTGGGGGGCTACTTAGCGGGGCGCACCGAAGCCGACCACTATGAGTCGGAGCGTCGGCGCGAAGCCATCGAAGTAGAAACCGTGCCGGAACGCGAAAAAGAAGAAGTGCGCGAAGTATTTGCCGATATGGGACTGAGTCCGGCTCTGCAAACGGCCATTGCCGACGAACTGGCAAAAGACAAAGCAAAATGGATCGATTTTATGATGAAATACGAACTGGGTCTCGATGAACCAGACCCGAAGCGGGCCACCAAAAGCGCGTTGACCATTGGACTGTCGTATGTGGTAGGGGGACTGGTGCCGCTAACGCCTTATTTTCTGGTGACGAAGCCCGCTACTGCGCTGGTCTATTCGTGCGTGGCAACCCTGATCTGCCTGTTCGTTTTTGGCTATTTCAAAAGCCGCGTAACCGGTCAGCCACCCATCAGCGGGGCGTTCAAGGTCATGCTCATTGGGGCCATGGCAGCCGCTGCCGCTTTTGGCGTTGCCCGTCTGATCGCATAAACGGGCCCTTCCCCGACGATTTTGGCTGAATACGAACGACACGTCCTAAAAAAAGACCGATACCACTTGTCAAAAAGCGGTATCGGTCCAAACTACGGCAAACCTAACTGACTATCGAATTTCCATCTCGAACGGCAGGCGGGCCTGCACCCCGTTCATGGTTTTTAGTTTTTTCAGGTACATAACATAGGGTGCCAACTCGCCGAGCTGCGCCCGAAGCGCCGATTCTTCGTCGTTGTTAAACGAACTCATTACCTGCTCGATAAACTCTTTTTTGCGGGGCTGATACTTTAGCTTGTAATCACCTTCCTTGAGTTTGGCCGTTTGGGCGGCTAGCTTAATGGCATCGTCTAAGCCGCCGAGCTGATCGACCAAGCCAATGGCTTTTCCCTGCACACCCGTCCAGACACGCCCCCCGGCAATGGCCCGCAGGCTATCCACGGGCATTTTACGACCGGCAGCAGCTTTACCCGTGAAGTCGGCATAAATCTGTTCGGTCCGGCGCTGGAGTGCTTGTTTCTGAAACGGTGTCATCTCGTGGGTCACAGCCGGATAGTCGGCATTGGTGTTAGTTTTCACGCGGTCGTAGGTGATGCCCAGCTTGTCTTTGAAGAAACTTTCGGTGTTGAAGAGCAGCGAAAAGACCCCGATGGATCCCGTGATGGTGTTGGGCTGGGCCACAATTTTGTTACAGCCCATGAGCATGTAGTAGCCGCCCGAAGCCGCATAATCGGACATGGACCCAATCACGGGCTTCACTTTTTTGGCCAGCTCCACCTCGCGATACATCACATCCGATGCCAGCGCACTGCCCCCGCCCGAGTTCACCCGCAATACAATGGCTTTCACTTTTTCGTCTAACCGGGCTTTGCGCAGTTCCTCAACGATGGTTTCGGAGCCGATGCTGTTGGCATCGCCCTTGCCCGACCCAATATCGCCCGATGCCACGATAACGGCAATCCGGTTGGAACCCGATCCTGATTCTTCCTCTTTATCAGACCCTTTGTACTTACTGAGCGATACGTAGTTGATCTTCTTTTTGGCCTCGATGTTTAGTTCTTTACGTATCAGGCTTTCGAGTTCGTCCTGGTAGCCAATATTAGTAACGAGTTTGGTTCGCAGCGCGTCGGCTGGTTTCTGAATGGTCAGGTTGTCGGCGTAGGCCTTGAGCGAATCGACGCGCAAGCCCCGGCTTTGGGCCACATTTGCCAGCATGTGGTTGTTCACCGAGTTAAGAAACGAATTGACTTGCAGGCGGTTGGGGTCGCTCATGTTTTCCCGTATAAATGGCTCCACGGCACTTTTGAACTCGCCAACTTTAAAAATCTCGGGTTTCACGCCCAGTTTTTCGAGTGTTCCCTTAAAAAAAGACAGTTCGGCGTTCAGCCCGTTCCATTCCAGGTCACCAACCGGGTTGAGGTAAATCTTGTCGGCCACCGACGCGAGGTAGTAGCCTTTTTCGCTCATCGTTTCGGCGTAGGCATACACGAACTTCTTCGATTTTTTGAAGTCGATGAGCGCGTTGCGAACTTCTTCGAGCGATGCCCAGCCCGCCACCGGGTTTTCGGACTGCAGGTAGATGCCTTCAATGTTTTTATCATCGCGGGCTTCTTTCAGGGCTTTTTTGAGTTCAATCAGCCCAATGGCATCGCCCTGGCCGCTGAATTGCCCGAAATCGTCGAACGGGTTTTCGACACTGCGCTCCTGAATGGGCTTGTCGAGGTCTATTTTCAAAACTGATTTTTCCTTCAGGGTGGTTTGCTTATCAGACGAGGACGACAGAGCCGCAGCCAGCCCGATCAGCAGGAGAAATCCCACAAAAGAAAGCAGCAAAACGCCAACGATTGTAGCCAGAACATATTTAAGAAACTGTCTCATATACGGAAGATAAAAAAACGTGTTTGTGCGGTAAACAGCCAAAACTACGGCCCGGATTCCGCAATGTGACGAAAAAATGTTGAGTGCGTGATTGGGCGGATAAATGGTTTAAAAACCAAGGGGAGAAAACGCCCGCTGATTCGCGAGATTTTCTCCCCCCTGATGTGCTCCGTTGCTTTTCTGATTTTTCGCCGTTTCAGGCAGGCATCTCGGCGTAGTCCCGCATGGATGTCCTGATAACTTCATGTGCTTCCTGGCGACCGTAGATGTTGGCCAATTCCATGACCGGGGGTTCGTCGGGCAGGTTTTTGTAAGTCATAAAGTAATGCCGCAGTCGTTTCACCACGGCTTCGGGCAGGTCGGCGAGTTCGGTAAAATGACCGTACATGGAGTCGCCTTTCAGCACGGCAATGATTTTATCATCGGCCTCGCCCTTGTCGATAAGCCGGAAACCACCAATGGGAATTGCCTGCAGGAGAATGTCGCCGTGGGTAATTTCACGCTCCGTCAGCACGCAGATGTCGAGCGGGTCGCCGTCGCCCATTTCAACATACCGCCCCGACCGTTCCGAGGCCAGCCGCGCAATATGGTCGCCACAAAAGGTGCGCGGCACAAAGCCATAGAGTGCGGGGATAATGTTGGAATATTGCTGGGGACGATCAATTTTGAGGTAGCCCGATTCTTTGTCAATTTCGTACTTGACGGTATCGGTGGGTACAATTTCGATAAAAGCCGTCAGAATATCCGGCGCATTATCGCCCGGTGAGATACCATGCCAGGGGTGCGCTTTAGAAAGGGTTTTTGCCATGGTGTCGATTTGCGTTGTCTCGTGAAAAGCCTGCATACGATTTAAAGAAAAAATTAGACTAAATGATGTTCGTCTACTGATAGACATAAACATTCCGCGCCGGTTCTCGGGTAAGTACTTGGTTTTTAGCCCGGTATACTTACCCGCGACACGACGCGGAATGCGTGCAAAGTTACAAAGCAGAAAACGAAGTTGTTTGTTTTCTGCCTAAACGGTTATGGGTCCGGCAAAACCCACGCGCTCGGCAATGAGCGAGTCGGTGGTTTTGCTCAGGCTTTGCCGCACGAGCATCTCACCCAGAAAACCCGCCAGAAATAGTTGAACGCCCAGAATGATGGCCACTAAGCCAACGTAGAACAGCGGATTGTCGGTGGCGTTACGGTATTTGACCCCCTGCGCAATCTGAACGAGTTTCTCCACCGTCAGCCACACCGCCAGCACCGTACCCACCAGAAACGACAGCGTGCCGAGGGTGCCAAAAAAATGCATGGGCCGTTTGCTAAACCGGTGTACAAAGGCAATGACGAGCACATCCAGAAACCCATTCACAAACCGCTCCAGCCCGAACTTAGTCTGGCCGTATTTGCGGGCGCGGTGCTGCACCACTTTCTCGCCAATGCGACTAAAGCCGTTCCAGTTGGCCACAATGGGCAGGTTGCGGTGCATGTCGCCATACAGGGTTGGGGCAATTGTTTTGGCCACGCGCTGCCGGTAGGCTTTCAGGCCGCAGTTGAAATCGTGGAGCGGCACGCCCGAAATCCAGCGCGACACGGCGTTGAAGAGTTTGGTGGGCAAGGTTTTGGTAATCGGGTCGTAGCGTTTTTCTTTCCAGCCCGACACTAAGTCGTAGTGTTCCGCCACAATCATGCGGTAGAGGCCGGGGATTTCGTCGGGGCTGTCCTGCAAATCGGCATCCATCGTGATAATGACCTGGCCCCGTGCGGCCATAAAACCGGTTTGCAAACCCGCCGTTTTGCCATAATTTCGGTTGAACCGGATGCCCCGCACGTTCGGATTATGACCCGAGAGTTGCTCAATAACGGCCCAGGAACCGTCGGTGCTACCATCATCGACAAACAGAATTTCGTAGCTATAGCCGTTTTCTGCCATCACCCGAACAATCCAGTCGTGCAGCTCGTGCAGCGACTCATCTTCGTTAAAGAGCGGAATCAGAACGGTCAGTTGAAGCGAATCAGTCATTTACTAATTTACGGGGAAAGACAGTTGACAAAGACTACAAACGCAAAATTCCGTCAGTCAATTCCGGGCTAAAGGTCGGCAAAGATTTAGAAAATGACGTAGAAATCGTGCAGCAAAGCCCGAAACGCCGGTGTGTACGTTTTTCCGTCGGGCGCATAAATGGTCAGTGTTTCCTCCTCAATGGTGCTGGCTCCGTGCGCAAAGCCCGTTACCAGCCGAAACGGGGCTTTTTGGTCGGTATGCCGAACCTGCAACCGCCGAAACGGCCGGATTCCTGCCAACTGTGCCAGTTCGGTCAGCTTGGCGGTCTGGTAGGGCGGCAACAACACCCACCACTGCCCGCCTGGTTGGAGCAACCGGGCAACAGCCGCCGTCAGCTCCGAAAATGGCAGTTCGTCGGTGTGCAGTGCCCGGTTCACGGCTGCCCGGGGCGAGCGCAGGTGGTTGGTATAAAAGGGCGGATTGGTCAGAATGCGGTCGTACCGTAAGGGGCACAGGCGGTTGTTGGTTGGCGCACCCGCAGTCCCATCGGCCATCGGTTGCGCCGGTTCAAATAGCTGAATCCGGCCCGGTACTACCCGCACCCGGTTGGCAAACGGGCCACTGGCCGCTACATTATCGGTGGCCTGACGGGCAGCGGCTTCGTCGATTTCAACGGCATCGATAGTGGCCAACGGATTTCGCTGGGCGGCCATCAGGGCCAGCAAACCCGTGCCCGTGCCAATGTCGAGAATGCGCACGGGCGTGTTGATGCCCACGTTGGCATAGGCCCCCAGGATGCAGGCATCGGTGCATACTTTCATGGCGGTGTGGTCCTGCCGGATGGTAAACTGCTTGAAATGAAACATCACTTTCGACCAAAGTCAGCGGGATTTTCGCCCCAGACGGTGGTTTCCCATTTCAGCACCGGGTTGGCAAAGGAATGGGTCTGTAGCCAGGTTTCGGCCCGCTCAATGAGGTCGAATAGCTCAGCGTTTCGGGTGGTTTGTTCAAGTTTGGTATTAGCTTTCTTCTTTTTTATCCAGCTGATGGCCGTTCGGGAATCGGAATAAACGGGGATGAGGCTCTTTTTTTGGTGGAGAAATGCCAGGGCGTGAACAATGGCCAGAAACTCGCCGATGTTATTGGTGCCATCGGCGTAGGGACCTTTCAAAAACAACTTCTGCCGGGTGGCCAAATAAATACCCTGATATTCCATGTCGCCCGTTGCGGTGTTCCAGGCCGCATCTACCACCAAACTGTCCAGCATGGGATTGCCCACCAAGCCCGCCAGCCGACCTTGTTTAGCCACGGGTTTGGCCTGGCCAATGTGGGCGTGGGGCTTGTCCTGATAGGCTTTCAGGGCAGCCGCTTTGCTGTCGAACGATTTGAACAGCGGTTTGGCAAATCCGTCGGTCTGGGCTTTGGCTGCGTCCCAACTGTCGTAAACGCCGGGTTTACGCCCGTGCCAGACAACGTAGAATTTAGGTTTTTTTTGGGCCATCTTTACCGAATCTTACGCCCGCAAAAGTATGAAATACGCGCTTACGCTGCTAATGATCCTGTTTTTTGGCACCGGGCAAAGCCTGGCCGGTCCCGACTCGCTGCTGTACAAAAATTTGGTTTTCGAGGGTGGTGGCGTGCGCGGCATCGCCTACGCCGGTGCCTTGAGCGTGCTGGAAGAACGCGGCATGTTGAGGTCCGTTAAGCGAGTTGGCGGAACCTCCGTTGGGTCCATAACCGCCATGCTGGTAGCATTGGGCTATACGGCTTCAGACATGAAAACTATCCTGGACAACCTTAAAATTCAGCAGTTCAACGATGGGCACTGGTTTTTCATTGGTGGATTTCATCGCCTTATCCGGCATTACGGCTGGTACCGGGGGGAGCGCTTTGAGCGGTGGCTGGAAACGCTCATTGCCCGCAAAACCGGCAACCCCAATCTGACTTTTGCCCAGCTTCACCAGTACAGCAACAACGCCACCGACGCAATCTATAAAGACCTGTATGTGACGGGAACCGATTTGACAGACCAGAAAACGGTTGTTTTTTCCCACGAACATACGCCTGACATGTCCCTGAAAACAGCCGTTCGGATCAGCATGTCGATACCACTTTATTTCGGTGCTGTTTTCCTGAACGACCGGCAGGAAGTAGTGCGCAAACCCCGCAAAGGGCAACGCTATCACATTCTGGTTGATGGTGGTCTGACGGCAAACTACCCCATTGAGCTGTTCGACACCAATGGGCAGGCAAACCCCGAAACGCTGGGACTCAAACTGGAACGCCCCGAACAGATCCGGCAGTTCGGCCGGCGCGATGGACCGGCTCCGTATGCCATCCATAATGTGAATGAATACGTATCGGCTTTTTACAACTACATCATTGAGAACCTGAACCCGGCTTCGGTGAGCGAAAAAAGCCGCACCATTTACATTAGTATGGAAGGAATTAAACCGCGCGTTCGCCGGATGCGGGCCAGCGAAACGCAGCGGCTATACCAGAGTGGCGAGCAGGCCGCCCGGCTCTTCAGACCTTAATATGCTGCTGGCTATTGCCCGAATGGCTGCCACTGCACCCCTATCGACAGCGGAACGTCAACGTAGCGGCTGATGCGGCCGTAGCGTTCATAGGCCGGGCAGGCACTGTAGGCTATGCCAGCCACGGCCAGCACACCAAGCCGCCGGCCGGTTTTATAGGCCACCACGGCCTCCCCGCCCAGCCGATACGTAAACAGTGGCTGCGGGCGAAACAGCACCGCACCCGGCATGGCATAGAGCCGAACACTGCTGGCCAGCCGGGGCGAATTGGTTAGTGAATACAAAACTCCGCCTTTGGCCAGTACCTGGTTTCCCCAGCCCGTGTAGCCTGCTTCGACACCGGCCAGCCAGCCAAATCGATTTACAGCCGTGTGGCTGCGCTCGACCTGCAATGCCCAGCCATTCCAGGCCAGGTCGTTCACCGTATTGTAGCGGACCGAACCCAGCCGCTGGATGCGTACCTGAAAGGCCGACGATTGGGCAAACACAGGAGCTGCACTTATCCACAACCCGATTAACCAGCAAAGGCGCATTTTCATAGGCCGAGTGAATTCATGAAGGACCCAAATTGACGGGCTGTCTGTTGTTGTTGCTCATCGCGGCTGATGGTGGCCTGTCCATCGCCTTTTTGCGGGCCATAATTGCCGAAATAGGCGTGATTTCCGCCCGCGATGGTGGACACAATCGTTTGCTTAGGCAGGCGGTCATATGCATTGGCCAAATTATCTTTGTTCAATACGCCGTCGCTGGTACCGAAAATGGACAAAACTCCACCCGTCCAGCCCGACACATCATCGGATTTGGCTGGGTAGGCCGCCAGCAACACCAATCCCCGCACCGACGCTGGTCGACTTCGGACCCAGCTGCAGGCCATGGCACCGCCGAGCGAATGCCCCCCAATGACCCAGTTTTTTATTTCGGGATGGTCCCGGATGATATCGCTGGCCGCTTCGGGCTGGAGCACCGCCAGGTTGGCGGGCACTTTGGCGATGAACACCCGGCACCCACGGCCTGCCCCGGCCAGCTGCTGCATCAGCCCCACATAAGCGTGCGGATCGACCAGTGCGCCGGGATAAAACAAAAAACCCGTAGTCGATGTACCACTCCGCACCGTCGATACAACAATACGCGTCCGGTCTTCTGTCAGGTTGGTTCCTGCTGGCAGGGTTTCGGGCAGGGGCAAATACGAACAGGCCGACACGATACCCGAAGCCAGCAAAAAAACGGGGTAAAAGCGCATAGTCTGGCGAAATACATTCACCAGACTAACCCGCCCAACGGCAAAATGTTACACGGGTTAATAGGCCCGCGCAAAAACGACCCGCCCGGTCGAGGGGTTGCCAGAATACACGCAAACGCCCGTTTCGGCGGGCTGATCGAGCGGAACGCAGCGGATGGTGGCTTTGGTGGTTTCTTTAATGGCTTCTTCGGTTTCGGGCGTGCCATCCCAGTGGGCCAGCAGGAAACCGCCTTTTTCGAGTTGCTCCTCAAACTCCGCGAACGTATCGACCCGGTACGTATTCTGCTCGCGGAAAGCGTGCGCTTTGTTGTAAATCGTTTGCTGAATATTGTCCAGCAAGGCCGTAATACGCGCCACCAAGCCCTCGAAGGGTACGGTTTCTTTGGTTTTCAGGTCGCGCCGGGCCATTTCGATGGTGCCGTTTTCCAGATCGCGCCCGCCCATGGCCAGCCGGATGGGAACACCCCGCAGCTCATATTCGGCAAATTTCCAGCCGGGTTTGTTCGCATCGGAGTCGTCGTATTTCACCGACACGCCCGCCTTTCGGAGGTCGGCAACCAGCGGCTTCAGGGTGGCCGAGATGGTCTCCA
>JAYVAP010000186.1:0-3763 GCA_043750915.1 Spirosoma sp.
CAAAACCATAGCTGATTGGGTTGCTCGGCTCGTACTTTTTGTAAAGTGTGGTAATATCTGCCAATGTGCCTGCTACGGAACCGGGATTCGTTTTGTCCAACAGATTGAAATAAGGATTGTCGGGGCGAAACCGGAACAGAAACGGCTCGATGGCTACGCGCAGGGGCCGAAAATGGAAATCGCGCAACACGCCAATTACGGTTCCGTCGGCTCCCCAGAATTTTACGCGCTTACCAATGGCACTGGCCGGTGTCCAGCCCATGCGTTTGGCCGCCGTTTCGTTGATCAGGTAAGTGCCCTGCTTCGATGCCGTATCGGAGGTGATTTGTGAGGAGAAATTCCGGCCAGCGGCCAGCTGCATTCCGGTTGTTTTCACGAAGCTGGCATCCACATTCATGTTCGTAATAGAAAAGTCGTCTTTGGGTTGCTGCCCCTCCCATTCAATGTTCGATCCATTGATGATATCGACCAAGTTGCTGGTTGTTGCTGATGCAGCAGCCACGCCGGGTAGCTGCTGAATGTCGCTCCTGAATCGAAGGGTATTGGCCCGCAAATCGCCCTTCATTCGGATATAGAGCAGTTGCGATTTATCGAAACCCAGCTGCCTGTTCTGCATAAACATCAACTGGCGGTAAATCACCACGCTACCGATAGTCAATCCAACCGCCAGCGCAAACTGCCCCACCACGAGCGACTGCCGGAACGTTCGGCCGGACTTCACCGACAATCCCAGCGAGTTAACGGTGCCTTTCAGCACCTGCACCGGACGGAATGACGAGAGAAAGAAAGCGGGGTACAAACCCGTTAGTAAGCTAACTACCCCCGTCAGCCCAATCAGTGCTCCCCAAAACAATGGCTCCCCAACGGGCAAGTCCAACCGCTTGCCCGACAGGTCGTTGAAAAAGGGCAACAGCAGCTGTAGCAGAAAGAGTGCTGCCAGAAAGGCGAGCACCGTCATTAGCAGTGCCTCCCCCATAAACTGCAGCACTAACCCTGATCGCGTAGCCCCAACGGTTTTACGAACCCCCACCTCCCGAGTCCGGTGCGATGCCCGCGCGGTTGCCAAATTGATAAAATTCACAATGGCAATCAGCAGCACGATTAACCCGACAGCCAGAAAAATACGGACATACAACATATTACCCCGTTTGCCCCAATCAGTCTCCGCATCAAATGTCGCGTTGAGGTAAATATCACCCAGGGGTTGCAGATACAGCTTTTTATTCATCTCGCCGTTGTAGCGACCGAGTTGCCCGGTTAGTTTTTTGCCAAAGGCGGTGAGGTCAACAGGTGCGTCGGCCCGGTTAGGTTGCAGCAGTATATACGTATGGTAGCTGCTGCTGTTCCATTTCCGGCTCCATTCGTCGTTTTTCTCCAGCCACTTGTAGGGTAGCAGCACGTCGAACTGGATATGCGACCGAGCGGGCGGGTTTCTGGCCACGCCGACCAGCGTGAGTGGCTGTTGTTTATTAAATTCCAGTGACTTGCCAATGACACCCAGCCGCAGCCAGTTGGGTCCGAAAATCCGTTCGGCCATTGTCTCGCTGATGACGACTTGATCAGGACCGAGCAACGCTTTCGCCCTGTTGCCGGCCACCAGCGGAAAATCGAACAGGTCAAAAAACGAGTGATCCACAATGAGCATTGCTTCGGACTCTGCTGACTGTTGCCCCTGGCTCAAAGTTCCGAACCACCGTCCAATGCGGGCCGTTTGGGCGACCTCGGGAAAATCCTTAGTCAGCGTTGCGGCCAATGGGCCGGGGGTAACGGCCACGTTGAAAAGACCGTCGGGCCGTTGCTGTTTTTCAACGATGCGATATATCCGGTCGTAGTTGGTGTGGAACCGGTCGTGTTGAAATTCGTCCAGCACATACAGCCCAATGGCTGTGCAACAGGCAATTCCCAGTGCCAGTCCAATGATGTTTACCGCCGAGTAAACCTTGTTGCGGATCAAGTTCCGCCAGGCGATTTTGAGGTAGTTGCGGAGCATTAGTGCTGTTGTTTATTCGCTTCTTAATGATTTCACCGGGTTCATCAGGGCGGCCCGCACACTCTGGAAACTCACTGTCAAGAGCGCAATGCTCACCGCCAATGCACCCGCCAGCGCAAAGACCCACCACTCAATATCAATCTTGTAGGCGAAGTCCTGCAACCAGCGGTGCATGACCCACCACGCAATCGGCGACGCAATGACGATGGCAATCAAAACAAGCCTCAGGAAGTCTTTGCTGAGAAGTGTAACGATGCTGGCCACGCTGGCACCGAGCACTTTGCGAATGCCTATTTCTTTGGTGCGCTGCTCGGCAGACATACGAACTAAACCAAACAGACCAATACAACAAAGCAAGATGGACAGGCCCGCTGTATACTGAATAATCTGCTGCCAACGTCGGTCGTTGTGATACAAACTTTCCGTATCACTACTTAAAAAACTGTATCGAAAGTTGTAGTCGGGAAACTGTTTATGGAAAACTCGTTGCAAAGCGGCAAGTGCTTGTAGCTGCTTACCTGATTCATGTTTGATCCAAATTAAATTATCCGGTTTCAGGGTTAGAATCTGCGGTTGGATAGGGTATTTAAGTGAACCGTAATGATAATTTTTCACCACACCGATCACCGTCAGTTGCTGGTTATCACCCACCCAATTTTCAACAAAACGCTGACCGATGGGCTTACGCCAACCAGCCGCTTTCACAAATGCTTCATTGACAATAACCGAATTGGCAGGGTCACTACCGAATGCCGCCGAGAAGTTTCTTCCCTGCTGAAGTTTAATGTCCAACATTGGTAAAAATTCGTCATCCGTCCGGGTGTAGACGTACCGAACTTCGCGACCATTTACGATAGTCGGAAACTCGCTCAGAACGGGTATACTGTTGTCCGAAGCGGCTGCTACCCGGCTGATGGCCGAATGTCGGAGTAACTCCTGGCGAAAGCGTTGAATCAGGAGGGAAGCATTCAACTTGTCGGGTATCTTGACCCGGATAACCGATGTCGGATCGTACCCTAAATCCTTATCTGTCATGAAGTTCATCTGTCGGTGATAGACCAACGTCGCCACAATCAAACCAACCGCCAGCACAAACTGAACAACCGTCAGGCTTCTACCCAGGCTATCCCGTTGAGTCACGGGTTGCCGGCCGTAAAGTACCCGAGTGGGGTTGGTTATTGACACTACAACGGCCGGATACAAACCCGTAAGCAATATGCAACCCAACAGTAAGCCAATACCAGATAGAATCAGCACCGCATCGGACAGGAAAGAAAATGTCAGTTGCCTGTCGGCTAATCGATTGAAGATAGGCAGAGTAACTACGCTGAGTAATAAAGCTAACCCGAACGCGAGTACGCAAAGCATTGCAGATTCGGTCATAAACTGGCCGATAACCTGCGCCCGGCTGCTGCCAACCACCTTGCGAACACCAATCTCTTTGGCCCGTTTGAGCGCACCAGCCAGGCTAAGATTGATAAAGTTGACGCAGGCTATCACCAGGATGAACCCCACAATACCCAGCAATATGTAGGAATAAGTAAGCGTACTACCGCCCGACAAGCCGTGCTCAATCCCTCTACCTTCTTCGGAATCCAGACCAGTACGGTTCAGGTGTAAGTCGGCGATAGGTTGTAAACCAAAGCGCAGTTGTGGCTGTTGACCTTCCTGCTTCTGGGCTTCCAGTAACGGAGCACTTTTTTGCTTCTGCATCCGAGTGCGAATCCGCAAAAAGTGGAAGCAAAATTCCTGGCTGTTTTTCAGGCCAATGCA
>JAYVAP010000187.1:0-2483 GCA_043750915.1 Spirosoma sp.
CCGTGCGGTATTTTCTGCCCCACATCTACGCTCTGTCGACCAATTCCCCGTTCTGGCGGGGTCGCAACACGGGCTTCAAGTCGTACCGCTCCAAGGTATTCGACAAGTTTCCGCGCACGGGCATCCCCGATTTCTTCTCGTCGGCGGCCGAGTACGACGAGTACTTAGCCCTGTTGGTGAAAACCGGCTGCATCGACAACGGCAAGAAGATCTGGTGGGACATTCGCCTGCACCCTTTTTTCGACACCATCGAGTTTCGCATCTGCGACGTGCCGATGCGGGTCGATGAAACGATTTGCTTAGCCGCCATCATGCAGGCATTAGTGGCCAAGATTTATAAACTCCACCAGCAAAACCTCAACTTCCGGCCCTACCGGCGCATTCTTATCAACGAAAACAAATGGCGGGCCGCCCGCTACGGCATTGAAGGCAAACTCATCGACTTTGGCAAGCAGGAAGAAGTGCCCACCCACCAGCTGATTCACGAACTGCTCAATTTTATCGACGATGTGGTCGATGAACTGGGTAGCCGGGCCGAGTGCGAATACGTGCTGCAAATTCTCAGTATGGGCACCGGAGCCGACCGGCAACTGGCTGTTTATCAGCAAACCGGCGATCTTAAACAGGTTGTAGATTACATTGTTGAGGAAACTTCTTTTGGGGTGCGGTAGTTAGAAATGCTATGAAATCAGTAAAAATTGCCGTGCTGGATATGAACGATAACCGCCCCAACGAAGGGATGCGGTGTATTTTGCACGCCATTCGAAACGTGCAGGGAACCGAGTTGGCCCAGCTGGCCTTCACAGTGTTCAACGTGCGGGGCAACAACGAAGTCCCGGGCTTAGATTATGATATCTATATCTCATCCGGCGGGCCGGGAAGCCCCCTTGCTTCCGAAGCCGGTTGGGAAGCCCCTTACTTTGCCCTCATCGACCAACTCTTCGACTGGAACCGGCATCACGAAAATAAAAAATCTGTCTTTCTTATCTGCCACTCCTTCCAGTTGGTGGTGCGCCACCTGGCCCTGGGCACCCTGAGCAAACGCCGGTCGACCTCCTTTGGCATTGTGCCGATCCATAAAACCGACGACGGCTGCTCAGATCCGCTGCTGCGGGGCCTGCCAGAACCCTTCTACGCCGTTGATTCGCGCGATTATCAAATTACCGAACCCGATATCGACCGGCTCAACAAAATGGGCGCATCCCTGCTGTGCTTGGAGAAAATCCGCCCCCATGTTGCCCTCGACCGGGCCGTGATGGCCATCCGGTTCTCGCCCGATATTGTGGGCACGCAGTTTCACCCCGAAGCCGACGACGAAGGGATGCTGCGCTACTTTCTGACCGACGAAAAACGCGAACAGATTACCCAAAATTTTGGCCAGGACAAATACGACGAAATGATGACGTATTTACAGGACCCCGGCAAAATTGCCCTGACCGAATCAGTTATTCTGCCGGGCTTTTTGCGGCAGGCGATCCTGCCGCAGGATCGCCTGCCGCAGGGTCGCCTGCCGCAGGGTCGCCTGCCGCAGGCAATCAGTTCGTTAGACACGCAGTTAAATTACGCAGTAGCATGAAGCATGAGTACCGTCGATATTTCGAGAAAATTCAACTGGCTCTATCTAACGCATTTTCAATCGTGCTATGATCTCAACAATCCGCCAGGCCTATAACGATGCCTTTAGTACGGCGCAATACCAGGAATTTCTGGCCCAAATCGATCAGGATTTCCCCGGTCAGTTAGACTTCCGGGTAGCCGAAACACCCGTTTTTGTGCCCCGCCTGCTAACCGATAAACTCCTGACGGCCTGCGCCGACATTGTTGACACCCTGACGCGGGCCGACTTCAAGACCCTGACCGACGGGGCCATTCCGCCGGAAAAGCGCGTTCCCAACGAGCCAGCCGATGACCATACGCAGTTTATTGCCCTGGACTTTGCCGTTTGCCGCGACGAAACCGACGGCAGCCCGACTCAGGGTGAGCTTACGCCACAACTCATTGAATTGCAAGGCTTTCCATCGCTCTACGGATTTCAGACTTACTTAGCAAATCTGTTTCGCAACCATTTTTCCATTCCAGATACCCTCTCGCACCTGTTTTCGGTTGCCGATGATGGAGCCTATCTGAGCGAGTTGCGCCGGATCATTCTGGGCGACTGCGACCCACAGGAGGTGATTCTGCTCGATATTTATCCCGAACGCCAGAAAACCCGCGTCGACTTTGCCCTCACCGAGTTGTATACCGGCGTGGCAGCCGTTTGCCTCACCCGCATTAAAAAAAACGGGCGGGCATTGTTTTACGAGAAAGCCGGGCAAATGATTCGGATCCGGCGCATCTATAACCGACTGATTGACGATGACTTACAGAACTTCCCCGATCTCAGGACCGAATTCAGCCTGACCGACGACGTGGATGTGACGTGGGTAGGCCACCCCAACTGGTTTTACCGCATCAGCAAATACACGCTTCCGCTGCTGAAAAGT
>JAYVAP010000188.1:0-2315 GCA_043750915.1 Spirosoma sp.
CAGGAATTTCCGAACTCGCTCCGCGAAAAGTGGGACTGGCTACAGATGCATTTTCCGGCCATTTCGTGGCGTAACTACGTGTTTATGGGCGACAAAAGCATTCTGAACACCGACTACCTGATTGACGATCTGCCCCGGAATTTACAAACTTTTCAGGGAGAGGGTCTGTTGTTCGATGCCCTCCACAACCGCGATGATCAGGTATTCCGGCGTGTAACATCCTGGCAGGACGTGGCAGCAGTGCTGCTATAAAATATTGCCTAACAAAAAGCGGTGCCCGTATAAACTGGCACCGCTTTTCAATTATGGTACGTCTGAAATATTGGGGTGCTCAGCCCTGACGGCGTCAGTCGGCTAAACCACAACGTCAGGCTATTTCTTTTTCCTCAACGAGCCGGTCGTGGCCCACTTCGTGCTGGGCCTGCTCACCTTCTTTGGCCGGTCTCAGCCGAACAATGTGCAGCTTGTGGAGGATGCCAATGAGCGGAAAAGTCGGGTCGAACTCAAACCATTTGGCACCGAAGTTGGCGGAGTTGGGGCGTTTGTGGTGGTTGTTCTGGAACAGTTCGCCCATCATTACCACGTCGAGCATGAGCGAGTTCTTCGATTTGTCGTGGTTGTCGAAGTTGGCATATCCGTACTTGTGGCCGCTCCAGTTGATGATGGCTCCGTGAACGGGTCCCATCACAAAGTGAACGGGCAACAACAGGAAAAACGCCCAGTGCATGTCTAAGTAAACGAAAGCGAAGATATAAAACAGGCTGTAGAGCACCCCCCAGCCAGCGCGTGATATCCAGGAATCGCCTACTTTTTCGATAAAATTCCACTCCGGGTAATTCTTATCGAACTGACGCTCAACGGTTTGGGTACGGTGCAGAACGGCGTTGTAAATATCTTTTGTTTTCCACATCATCGTGAACACATTTTTGGTGTGGTGGGGCGAGTGCGGGTCGCGGGGCGTGTCGCTGAAGGCGTGGTGCATCCGGTGCAGCACCGCATAGGCACGCGGGCTCAGGTACGACGACCCCTGCGAGAGATACGTCAGGGCGTAGAAAAACCGTTCCCAGAATTTGCTCATCGAGAACATTTTATGGGCCGAATAACGGTGCAGAAAAAACGTTTGGCAGAACAAAGACAAATACCAGTGCCCAATGAACGCGGCCAGTACAATCACGATGTTGGTTGTCTAAAGGTAAAAACGGGCGTACTAAGAATACTCCTACAAAACTAACGAAATTTGGCGCGGTTTGGCTTGCCTTCTCCAAATAATACCCAAATTAATTTGTGGTGGTGGCATATTGAAGCAGGTTTGCCCCCATCCGCAGGGCCTGTTGCCGCATGGGTTCGGGGTCGTTATACACGCTCTGATCTTCCCAGCCGTTGCCGAGGTCGCACTCGTAGCTATAAAAACACACCAGCCGCCCCTGATAAATCAGGCCAAATCCCTGGGGAGCCTTGCCGTCGTGCTCGTGTACTTTGGGCAACCCGCCGGCAAACCTGAACCGCTGCTGATACACGGGGTGGCTGAATGGCAGCTCCACGAAGTTCAGTTCGGGAAAAACCTTCTTCATCTCGCGCCGGATAAACTTATCCATGCCGTAGTTATCATCGATGTGCAAGAAACCACCCGACATTAAATACCGGCGCAGGTTTTGTGCATCGGCACTGGAAAACAGCACGTTACCGTGACCCGTGAGGTGAATAAACGGATAGCTGAAAATGTCGGGACTGCCCGGCTCCACAATGTCTTCGTCGGGAAAGATATTCATGCGGAGATTCTGGTTGGCAAACCGAATCAGGTTGGGCAACGCCGTTTTGTTGGCATACCAGTCGCCCCCGCCGTTATATTTCATCTTGGCAATTTTGTAGGCCGCCTGGGCAGTAGCCAGTTGGCAGTAGGCAGTGAGCAGCAGGCAGATAAGCGTCAGTTTTTTCATGTGTTCAGTAGGTTTAGTGTATGACAAGCCGCGAGGGCCGCTGTTTCGGTGCGGAGCCGGTTGTGGGCAAGCATCACCATCTGGAAACCAGCCTGTTGAGCCATCTCCAGTTCGGTGGGGGTAAAGTCGCCCTCCGGCCCAATTAACACCGCATAGGTACTGTTTATTGTGGCTTGGTGAAATAAATGCCTTGCTTCTTCATCCGCCGGCAAATGCGCCACAAACCGTTGGGCCTCTTCAATGGTGGGCAACAATTGGGCCAACGGCACGGCTTCATCCAGAATGGGGAGCCAGCTTTGCAGGGATTGTTTCATGGCGGCCACAGCAATTTTTTCTAAACGGTCGAGTTTCAAAACCCGGCGTTCGGAGTGTTGCCCA
>JAYVAP010000189.1:0-8040 GCA_043750915.1 Spirosoma sp.
AAGGCGAGTTTAGCCAGATCGACCGTGTTTTGGGCGTTCACCACCGTCAGTTGGTCGTTGGCCAGCGTGGCCCGAATTTCATACAGGTTTGCTTCGGGAACCGACCCGGCGTTCACTAATTTCTGGGTCCGGTCCAGCTGAATCTGCGAGGTTTCTACCTGTCGTTTGGCAATGGCGAGTTGCTCGGCCCCGGTCAGCACATTAAGGTATTGCTGAATCACATTCAGGATAACGTTGTTTTGGGTGGCGGCCAGTTCTTTGCGGGTAGCGGCCACAATGGTTTCATTTTGCAGAATCTGGCTTTTTAGTTGAAATCCCTGAAAAACCGGCACCGAGGTAACCAATTGCAGGTTGTTGGACCGAACCGCCTGATCGACAAAGGTGTTGGTGGCGGGGTTGATGTTGCGGCCAAAATTAAGGCCCTGCGAAACGAAGGCGTTCAGGGTTGGATAGCGGTTCATCTTCGATTGCCGGTATTGGAGTTCGCTACCTTGCACCTGAATTTGTCCCTGCCGCACCTGAATATTGTTCTGCCCCGCAATGTCGATGCACTGCTGAAGACCCAGCACCGGGGGCACCGCCGATGTGCCCACGCCGGGCGATACCACGCCGGGATTAGTATTGGTTTGCGCGTTCGTTGCCGATGCACCAATTGTCAGCAACAGGGCCGTTGCAACCCCAATTTGTTTCCACGCCAATTGCATAGTCATTTTATTTGATGGTTCAATGTTACACACTTACCTTCGGCGCGGCCATCGTTTTAGGATAAACGGCACAAACCCGGCATGTTTTTGGTTTATAATTCGGATATACTCACAGAAACCGATTACCAGGTTTCTCTTCACGACCGCGCATTTCAGTATGGCGACGGCTTCTTTGAAACGCTTCGGTATGAGCGAAATCAGCTTTGGTTCTGGCCCGATCATTATGCCCGGCTCCTGACCGGCCTGAAAGTCCTGCACCTCCAGCTACCCAACAACACGACCGAAACAACGGTTTACGGAGCCATTTCAGACCTGCTCACCGCCAATGGCCTGACCGACCAACCCGCCCGCATAAAAATTCAGGTATGGCGGCAGGCAGGTGGTCTCTATACGCCCGCCACCAATCACGCCAATATCCTCATAACAGCCCGGCCAGGGCAACCTTTTGCCGTGGGTGAGCGGGCAACCGCTGGCATCTGCGCCAACATCCGCGTGACGTACTCGCCCTGGTCAGCCATAAAAACCCTCAATTCGCTCCCCTATGTTCTGGCGGGCATCGACAAAAAGGAGCGCGGTCTCGACGAGATTATCCTGCTCAGTGCCAGTCCCGATAACGCACTTGCCGAGTGCCAGGCCTCCAACCTGTTTTGGTTCGATGCGGGCGTGCTTCATACGCCGACTGTTGAAACGGGTTGCATCAACGGAATTCTGCGGCAACATATTCTGCAAAAGGCCCTGACCGTGGGCCAGCCGGTTGCGGTTGGCTTTTACCATCCCAGCCGGCTGGCCACTGCCGAAGCCGTTTTTTCCTGTAATGTCAACGGCATTCACTGGATTCGGTCAATCGAGGGTTTGGCAACCTACCCGGCGGGCCACCAGCGGGCCAACGCGCTCTTTACAGGACTGCTTTAGCCGGTTCCAGCCAGCCATCTTTTAAGCGCACCACGCGCGATCCATATTCGGCGTTAACCTCCGAGTGGGTCACCTGCACAATGGTAACACCATCGTTGTGGTTAAGCTCGCGGAACAACTCCATGATATCGCGGGCCTGATCGGAGTGCAGATTTCCGGTTGGCTCGTCGGCAAAAATAACGGTTGGCTGGGCCGCCAATGCCCGCGCAATGCCCACCAATTGCTGCTGCCCACCCGACAGTTGCGCGGGAAACAGGTCTTTTTTGGCCACCATGTTGAAGCGGTCCAGCAGTTCGGCTACGCGGCTCTTGCGCTCCGATCCGCCAACGCCTTTATAGAGCAGGGGCGTTTCAATGTTTTCATACACGGTCAACTCGTCGATCAGGTGATAAGCCTGAAAAACAAAGCCAATCTGCGTGCGGTGGAGTTCGGTACGGCGTTTTTCGGTTAGTTTCTGAACCGGCTGGTCGTTAAAAAGATATTCGCCTTCCGAGGGCTCTTCGAGCAAACCCAAAATGTGCAGCAGGGTAGACTTGCCCGAACCCGACGGCCCCATAATGGACACGAACTCGCCCTGGGCAATGTCGAGGTCGATCTGGCGCAGCACATAAGCCCGGCCAAAACCGGCGGGGTAAAACTTGGCGACGTTGCGAAGCTGAATCATAATTGGTTGGTTTTAGGCCTTCGCCCGAATGCGATAATAGAATATGTTCGTCAAGTCTCGTGCCAAACTTACAATCACCTGTTATTCAAAAGCTTACCAAAAGTCGTTCTGCCCATTTCGTCCGCTACCGGACAACAGACTGTTCGATATCGGACAAATACCTGTGTTGCCTGTGCAACCCCTTAGCAACAAATCTCATTTACAGCCTGCCTCAATCAAAGTGTTTGAGCTATAAAAAACTGCTGCGGTGGCCCGGCCAACGTGTTGGTCAGGCACAAACCGGGCGGGCATCGTCCGGAAAATTTCAGGGAAGACGGGCGGTATATTAAAAAACCGCCCGTCTTTTCTGGATAAATGGCCTGAAGCCAGCACAAAAATGAACAACCTTAGCCTGATTTACACGGGCCTGCTACTGCTAACCGCCACTATTTTCTCGCTCGCCCAACCCATTAAGTATGAAATACGCCCCGATGGAACATTCGACATAACCGGCTCGTCTGTTAGCCTGGCCAATTGTTACCCGGCCATTAACAACAGCTCGCTGAAACCCCTGAAACTCGTCATTACGGGAACGGCTTCGTCGAAAACTATTCGGTATGTTTTACTCGATGGTATTTTTGAGCTTAATTTCAGTTACCAGGAAAATGCTTTGGTAATAAAACCCTCACTCAAAACAAAAAAAACAAAAATAGATTTTGTTTCAATACTGAGGGAAGCCCAAACAACGGGTGCTCCTAAAATATACCGGACGGCTACGCAGATAATGGGGCAGGGTGGCCTGCATAACTGGCCTACCGATAAAACGGATCTCAGCAGCTGCGGCCCCCTAACGGGCTTAGTGCCTGAATCGGGTAGCACATTAGTTATTTCAGCGCGTGACTATACTAAATACAATGCTTTTATAAATGTATTTCCGACAAACAGACACGGTGGAAATAAATTGATTGAGGTTTGCATAGCCACCGAGCAACTTCCCGTGGCAACACTGCCAGCCGTTTATTTTACCGAAAATGAGTCGGCTTTCCAGGCCATGCAGCGCGAAGCCAGTGCCGTTGCCCAGTTTATGCACGTAAAAAATGATAAAAAACAAACCTACCACTGGTGCTCCTGGTATTATTCTTATTATTACTTAACCGATAAAATACTGTCGGGCTATTTAACAGAATTCAATACCCTCAAGCCACGCGTTCCTATTCAAACGGTTCAGATCGATGCCGGTTACCACCCGCACCTCGGCGATTGGCTTGAGCCAAGCGAAAAATTCCCGAACGGACTTGAGCCGTCCGTCAAAGAAATTATTGCCAGCAACTACAAAGCCGGCATCTGGATTGGCCCCTACATGATTGGCAACCGCAGCAAAACCTACCTCGCCCACCCCGACTGGATTCTGCGCACCAACGATGGCAAGCCCATTATCAACATGGCCATGTATGGCGAAGGGCGGTTGTGGGGGGCCATGGACGAAGAAATTTATACGCTCGACACCAGCAATCCGGCCGTAATGGATTACCTGCGCACCGTTTTTCGGACGTTCCGAAAAATGGGGATTACTTTTTTCAAGACCGATTTTATGCTGTATGGGGCCGAAGATTCGCACAAGGTGAAACGCCATACGCCGGGCAAAACATCCATTGAATACCAGCGCGAATTTTTCGATATGATCCGGCAGGAAATTGGCCCGGAATCCTTTTGGTTGGGCTGCATTGCCCCCTACGCCCCCATGCTTGGCTATGCCGACGGTATGCGTATTTCGGCGGACATTTCGCCAAACTGGAAAGGCGGAAAAAGCATGTTCGATGAGTCGAAGGGTGCGCAACACATAAACAACACCTGGTGGCAAAACGACCCGGATGCTATTATTCTGCGCAAAAAATACAACGACATGACCGATGAAGAAGCCCGGTCGATGATTTTGTGGATCGGAATGCTGGGCGGCATGATCAACACGTCTGATTTGTTTCACGAAATCCCCAAAGAGCGCACGGCACTATTTCGGTTTCTTGAGCCATCCGACACTAAGATCACGGCAACTTTTCCGTTTATCGATAAGCCCGGAAAGTTAGACGTTCTTGTAAAAAGTTACCCGTCGCAAAAATCATTTGCGGTTCTGTTTACCAATCAAACTGAAGAAGCCGTTACGGCGACTTACACGCTGAAAAGTTTAACGGGCATCACCGAAACTGCCTGCTTCAACTGGCGCGAAGAAAGCAGCAAAGAACTCGGCAAAAAAACCGACCTGATCGTGACACTTAAACCCCACGAAAGCCAACTGATTTACGTGGCACCGGACGGCAAATCGCCCGAGGGCATGAACCTGGGTGGAAAATAGAGACGCGAAGTATGCGTCTCTGCAAATGGCCCGAAATAGTCTGATTAATCGAAACTTTGGATCATGTTGCGATACATGGTTTTGGCTTTCCACTGCCCGCCCGCAATAATACGCCGGATGGTGAAAAGCGGCATGGTATCGTCGCGCTTGTCGGCGAGGGTAAAGGCGGCCACATACCCGCGTTTCTGGAGTTCGGGCAACGCCTGTTTGTTCCAAAGACCAAACGGATAGGCGAAATATTTGACCGGTTTGCCCGTAATGGCTTCGAGTTTCGCTTTTGGCTCCTCAATCTGGATTTTCCAGTCGTCGCCTTGGTATTTTTTCACGTTGTGATGGTCCCAGGTATGGGCTCCAATCAGGTGGCCCCGGTCTGAGAGGTCTTTGATCTGCGCTTTGTCCATGTAGGGCTGCTTGCCGCGCCGACCAATGGCCACGGTCATAATAAAAAATGCGCCTTTGAAACCGTGCTTTTCCAGAATGGGCACCGCCGTTTCATACTGGTCGAGGTCGCCATCGTCGAAGGTAATCATAACGGGCTTTTTGGGCAGCGATGCACCGGTGGTCAGGTAATCGTACAACTGATCGGGCAAAATGGTGTGGTAGCCACTGTCGGCCAGCATCTGCATCTGCTCGCGGAAAGCCGCTGTCGGGATAATATAATCCTTCGATGTCTGGGAATCCTTCGCCCGCCAGTCGCGTATCTGGTGGTAACACAAGATGGGCACCTGCGGCCGGGCCAGCATGGTGGCCGCATTGGCAACCGGACCGCCGGATGGTTTGGCAACGGGTACATTGGCGGCTTGGGTGGTGTCGGAACCGTTAGCAGCCGACACTTCGACCGAGGCTGTTGGTTTGCCGGATTGGGTTTTGGCCGTATCTTTCGAGCCGCAACCGCTTAAACTACTGGTAATCAATAGGGACAGCCAAAGGGCCGTTACAGAGAAAGAAACCTGACGAGTTGACATAGCGAGTTAGTATGCCCAAACTTAAGGAAAAGCCCGGTGGTGTTAACTAATTTTTCAAAATCTACCCAAAATAACCCCCTTCTACCCCCTATGAAAACACAATACCTGGCACTGCTTCTGCTCCTCCCCTTCCTCACTGTTGCCCAGCCAACTCGCCCGCAACGCGCAGCACCTGGCCGGCCCGCGTACGGCCGGGCCGCGCTCGGCCGGGCCGACCGTACGCGGGCCGATCCCGATAAGCAAACGATGCTGACTCATTTAGACAGTCGCTTCCCGGAATACGCGGCCCTCTCGAAGCAAATCTGGGACTTTGCCGAACTGGGCTATCAGGAAGAAAAAAGTTCGCTGCTGTTGCAGGAGCAACTTCGTAAAGAAGGTTTTGTGATAACGGCGGGCGTGGCGGGTATGCCCACCGCTTTTGTGGCGCAGTTTGGTGCGGGCAAACCCGTCATTGGTATTCTGGGTGAGTATGACGCGCTGCCGGGCCTGGCCACCGAAGCTAAACCCGAGTTTATGCCCATTGCCGGGCAGCGGGGCGGGCATGGCTGCGGCCACAACCTGTTCGGAACAGCGTCGGTGGCCGCAGCCATTGAGGTCAAAAACTGGCTCCGCTCATCGGGCCACAGCGGCACCGTTCGGCTCTATGGCTGCCCCGCCGAAGAAGGTGGCTCCGGCAAGGTGTATATGGTGCGGGAGGGGCTGTTTGCCGATGTCGATGTGGTGTTGCACTGGCACCCCGGCTCGCAGAATGCCGCCGATGCGGGCACGTCGCTGGCCAACAAAAACGCCAAGTTCCGGTTTCGGGGTATTGCCGCCCACGCAGCAGCCTCGCCTGAGCGCGGCCGGTCGGCACTGGACGGGGTCGAAGCCATGGATTATATGGTTAACATGATGCGCGAACACGTGCCGCAGGATACCCGCATTCATTACGTGATCACCAAAGGGGGCGATGCGCCCAACGTGGTACCGGCCTTTGCCGAGGTTTATTATTACGCCCGCCACAAAGACCGCGACGTGCTGCAAAGTGTTTGGAAACGCATTGAAAACGCAGCCGAGGGCGCGGCCAAAGGAACGAGCACTCAGGTGGACTGGGAAATTCTGGGGGGGGTGTTCAACCTGCTGCCCAACGTGACCCTGGCCGGGGTCATGCACCAGAACCTCAAAACCGTTGGCGGCATCACCTACACGCCTGAAGAAACGGCCTTTGCCGAAACAATCAGCCAGACCTTCGGCGATCAGAAAGTGCCCATCACCAATGCCGCACTGGTGAAAGACTTCCGCGATGCGTTGGAAAGCGCGACCAGTGGCGGCTCCACCGATGTGGGCGACGTGAGCTGGGTGGTGCCCACGGTGGGCCTGCAAACGGCAACCTGGGTGCCGGGATCGTCGGCCCACAGCTGGCAGTCGACGGCTGCCAGCGGCATGAGCATTGGGCAGAAGGGCATGATGGTGGCCGCCAAAACGCTGGCCCTCACCGCGCTGGACCTCTACAAAACACCCATCCTGATTGAGCAGGCCCGCGCCGAATGGACCCAGAAACGGGGCAGTAACTTCAATTACCAGGCCTTGCTCGGCAACCGGAAACCCGCATTGGACTACCGAAAACAATAGGCAGGAAACGTTTGTCAGTCACACTGATAGGTAAACGTCTGCCGATTTTTTTTCGTGATTGGGTCGGGTGTACTTAGCTGATAGAGCAGGGCGTTCTGGGCCTGACTGGCCGGGTTGCCATTGGCATCGCTGGTGGTAACAAACGTCGACGACTCGCGCAGCTCACCCCGGTTGCCGCTGTTAGTGAGGAAATAAGATTTGTAGGAGACGGGCGTGTTGCGATGCCAGAACCGCCCCGGCATCGTTTCAACGGCCTGACTCAAGGCCACCACCGTTAGCAGGGCACGTTCGGGAAAGCGCGTGTAGGGCGAGGGATTTATGTCTGGCGTGTACTCGGTTTGCTGCACCACCACCACGCCGTTGCTGAGCACAAACCGAACGCGCTCGGTGGTGAGGTTACCGGCGTTGTCATACGTGAAGGTGAAGGTGCGTTCAGTGGTGAGCGAGTTGGGGGGCAGCACCAGACGGGTTTCCACAATGCGGGTCATGCGCCCGGCGGGGTCGTAGGCCATCACAAAGGTGGCGTTCACCCTGCCCCCCCGGCTAAAGGTAGCACCCACGGGCTGCATCGTGGCGGCTTCATAGGCCAGCCCTATGGCCATTGTGGCACTCGTTGCCCGCACGGCCTGGCCGCTGCTATATTCGACCAGGAAACCCGCTTCCTGACTGGCAGCGCGTTCGGCAACGGATGTCAGCACGGCATTGGTGTAGGTAAACGTGCGCTGCATCTCGTCCGTCAGCCGACCGCTGGATTCCACCAGCTGATCGGTGGTGCTGAGCAGGCGGCAAACAGCGGGCGGTGGGTCGCGGTGGGGTTTGCAGGCAAAAATGCCCGCCAGCAAAACGGATACCAGA
>JAYVAP010000190.1:0-3034 GCA_043750915.1 Spirosoma sp.
TTTTTCAACTTCGGCATCGCGCGTCCGCTCAACGTAGTGGTAGGCAGTGTAGCTCAGTACCCAGGCCAGCATGGTTTTTCCCCAGGCGAGGATGTAGCCAAAAAACGGCCAGGGTTCATGGATCAAATGCTGGGGAACAATGATCCAGTCGATTGGCAGGTTAACGAGCGTCATGATCAGGGCCAGCACAAACACTGATAAAAGCACACGCGGGGCGAGTTGAAAGAATGGTAACCGCACCCAGTTCCACCGTCGGATCATAAGGCGGTAGAGGTGCGTCAGGGTGATTCCCAGAAAAATGTTGGCAATGGCCAGATATAGTGCATCCGCATCAAAGCCGTCCTGCAACACATAGGCCAGATACTCCACCATGATGAGGAGCGTCCAGCCAAATAGCTGACAAAACCAGTATATTTTTTGCTTCGTAACACCCATTCCGGTTCATGCCCTTTTTCAGACAACAGGCGAATATACGGGATTGACGGCTGGATGGATGGAAATCTACACAAGCGGGGGATTTCTGACACTCAATCACCCG
This sequence comes from Spirosoma sp., assembly GCA_043750915.1. Taxonomy (GTDB): domain Bacteria; phylum Bacteroidota; class Bacteroidia; order Cytophagales; family Spirosomataceae; genus Spirosoma. Next base: position 539 of record JAYVAP010000190.1, read on the forward strand.
CAGGCAGGGACGAACGTCTGGCCGGTCGGCCAAAACTGCCCATTGACGATGCCCCCCTATACCATTGCCCCCGAAAGCAGGTGTGCCGTGTCGTTGGCCAGTTCCACCGCAACGGTACGGGTGTCGTAGTCGTACCGGAGTTTGTAGAGACATAGATTGGCGTGCTCAAAATAGTCCATCTGTGAGAGGGGCCGGTTGGTGAGCCAGCACAGCAAAATCCGCATGGCGCGGCCGTGCATGGCAATCAGAACCGTTGTTTCGGCGGGCTGCGACAGGATCACGTCCAGGGCTACGCGCTGCCGGGCTTCAACCTGCGCCGGGCTTTCGCCCCCGTCGGTGGGCAGGGCCGTGTTGCCCGCCGACCAGGCATCCATCAGGCTGCGGTAGTAAGCGTTTTCGAGGTTGCCGGGCACTTTGCCTTCCATAACGCCCCAGCTGATTTCGTTCAGGCCGGTAAGTTTTTCGTAGGGAATACCCAGGTCTATAAACGGCCGTGCGGTTTGGTAGGTACGCTTGAGACCGGAGATATAAATTTTCTGAAACGGAATATGTTTGTATGTCTCAAAAAATGCCAGCGACTGCGCCTGTCCCAGCGCGTTGAGGTCCGAATCGACACCACTGCCCTGCACCACGCCCCGCCGGTTGTAGTCGGTTTCGCCGTGGCGAATTAAATAAATGATTTTTTGTGCCAAGCCGGTTCTTTGCCGATTCACTGATTAATCGCCAAATTGGGTGCAAATTTACGCAAAAAAACCTGCCTTATGAAAGCTGGCATTGATCTTACGTCGCTTGCCTTTGCCCACACCGACTCGATTGTGAAACACCTCGGTATTGAGTTTACGGAAGCAGGCGAGGGCTATCTAATAGCCCGGATGCCGGTGGATGGCCGAACGCATCAGCCATTCGGGATTTTGCACGGCGGAGCCTCGGTGGTGCTGGCCGAATCGCTGGGTAGTGTGGCTTCCTGGATGGTGCTCGACGACCCCACCCGGCAGCGGGCCGTGGGACTGGAAATTAACGCCAACCACCTCCGGTCGGTCCGCACGGGCTGGGTTTATGGCCGCTGCACACCGCTGCACACTGGCCGCACCACGCACGTCTGGGACATTCGGATCACCGACGATCAACAACGATTGGTGTGCGTGAGCCGCCTGACCATTGCAATTTTGAGCACCGAATGAAAGGGGTATCAGACAGTACCAGTAATTGTGCAGCTTTCAAAAGTGTGATAATTTAAAACACAAAATTCCAGTTTACCGATGGAATGATACTGCCAAAAACCGATAGTTGATAGCTTCGGGTGGTGGTGTTCACCCGCTGGAAGAAAATGGAGTACGGATTTCTTCGGGCATAGACATTATAAAACGACACCGACCAGTTGCTGTATCGGCGTTGGCCCACGGTGCGCCGACCGTCTTTGGTAAACGATACGTCGAGCCGGTGATAATCGGGAATCCGGTCGGCGTTGCGCTGCGAAAAATCCAGCACTTTAACGCCGTTCAGGCGGTAGGTGCCATCGGGAAAGGTGGTTGGCGGGCCGGAAGTATACACGAAGTTGGTGCCGAATGTCCAGCCGCGTCGCCATTTCCACTGCGTTGCAATGGTCAGGTTGTGGGGCCGGTCGAAGGTAGATGGATACCAGTTGCCACCGTTGATACGGTCACGGCTGAAGCTTGTGCTGACCCGCGCCAGGGTCCGTGCGTAGGTATAAGCCACCAGCCCCGTCAGCAGTCCGCGCGTTTTCTGAACGCTCACCTCCACACCGTAGGCCCGCCCGGCGGCCCGCAGCAAATCGGCGGCTAAAGTCGGGTTTAGCAGCAGCGTCGCCCCGTTGCGATACTCCACCAAGTCGGTCATGTTTTTCTGATAAAACTCTACCGATGTTTCGTACTGATTGTCGCGAAAATTATGAAAATAGCCCACCGCCCACTGATCGGCCACGGCAGGCGGCACGAGCGCGTCGCTCACTTTCCAGAAATCGACCGGCGAAATAGCCGTGGTGTTCGAGATCAGGTGGAGGTATTGCCGGGTGCGGTTGTAGCTTATTTTCAGCGAGTTAACGGGCGTGATATTCATCCGCACCGTCAGGCGGGGTTCCCAGCCGCTATACTGCGCCAGCGGTTGCCCGGCGGTATAGCGCAGCGTGTCGGTAATGGTTTCGGGGCTGCGGGCCTGCCCCCCGGCATACCGGTAGGTTACGCCCGGCCCCACGTTGGTAAACTGCGCAAACCGTATCCCTGCCTGCACCGATAGCCAGCGCACGGGCGTATATTCTTCCGACACATAGCCCGCCACCTCACGGGCCTGCTCGGTGGGCAGCGTTTGGGCGTTTACGTTGGTACCCTCGCCGGTGGGGACAATAGCCCCCGGCAACAGGCTGTAGCCCGTTAATGAGCCGCCAAACTCCAGCCGGTGTTTGGCCGTCGGCGCAAAAAGCCAGTCGAGACGGGCATCGCGCTGCAGGATGGTCGACCGGTAGCGGAAGGTATTGGCCGC
>JAYVAP010000191.1:0-6770 GCA_043750915.1 Spirosoma sp.
TTATACTGAACGCCCAGGTCGGTAGCCCCATCGGGTTTAGTGCTGTTGCGACCCCAGGCCTGTAGCACGTAAGTTTCGCCCGGATTCAGGTAAATTAGCTGTCCGCAACCACCGCCAGATAGGGCACTGTTCACGCGGATGTTGTTGCGGCCCTCACGGGCATTGGATGATGCTTTCTCTACCTCGGCGTTTCCCCAGTTGTTCCATCCGTCCAGATCGTTCTCAAAACTACCGTTGCTGAGCCAGGGGGCCTTGATGGTAAAGTCGGCAGGGTTTTCGGCAAGCTGGTCGTGGTTATATTTCCAGATCAGGTTTCCAACGAATGTCAGATTCGATGGCAGCGTGCCATCCTTCCGGTCAATTTCCCAGCCTCCGCCCTGCTTAGTATCACGCGTCAGGTCATGGTCATCGGAGCCGTCCCAGTGCCAGGCCATAACGCCCAGCTTACGGCTCAGGGCCACCCGAAATAAATCGACAGCTACCGCCCGGCTATAACCATTGGATATGCCAAATTCACCAACATGAACGCTCAGTTGCTTAGTTTGCGCTTCCTGCAGGTAATCTGTCAGCCGTTGCTGTCCATAAACCCAATTGTCGTAGAGATGCAGGGAAAAGGTAATGTTCGGGTATGTTTGGGCAAAATAAGGCCCGTATGTCAAAACACCACTTCGTTTTGATTCACCCCTGAAACCGCTTGCCTGCCCGAAGTTATGCTCGTCGAGCACGATGATATTGGCAGCACCCGTAGCCCGGATGGCTTTTATAACCGCTTCGTGGGTTGTTTTCCATTGTTCGGGTACAAATTCTTCGTTGCCGGGTTCGTTCATGATATTGAACCAGACGTAGGGGTTGTTTTTAAACCGGCTGGCCACATCGACCCACCATAGCTTCAGGGCTTCCAGTTCGGCATCGGTCGGATATTTGCCCGTAAACTGATGAGGCTCAATCTGAACAACGGTTTTTTTGCTCGTAAACACGTTGACTATCCGATCAAGATCGGCATTGTTTTGTGGAAAGGTACCCTGGAAAGTGGGAACGCAGTTGACCCGCACCGTATTGAATTTCCAGGTATTCATAATCAAATCGGCATCGGGGGCGGTGGGGCGGTTCCACGGCCAGTAAGGACCGTTGACATTGATGCCTTTGATGGTAAATTCTTTCCCATCGGGATCAATAATTTTCGTTTGCTGAACACGAAAGTTTTGGGCTATCAATGCAGGCGTGGTCGTTAGTAGCCAGACGGACACAAAGAGAATAAGGCGCATAGCAGGAAAAGCGTTTTAGTGAGTCAAGTGCGTTTTTTGGATAATTTTTTCAAGTACGCAGTACAACCGCAAACCGTTGTACTGCTCTGGGTGGCACCGCTTTGTCATTTGTCGCTTCCGGCGGGCACACCACTCAGTTGTTGGGGGCTGTTCGGGCGGCTTCCCAGCCCAGCATGGCCTGTTTGCGGGTTCTGCCCCAGCGATACTCGCCAAACAGACCCGTTTTTTTGATGACCCGGTGGCACGGAATCAAATAGCCAATGGGATTGCTGCCAATGGCCGTACCCACGGCCCGCGATGCGCTGGGTTGCCCAATGGCCAGGGCAATCTGATCGTAGCTGACTAAGCGGCCTTCGGGAATTTTGAGCAGGGCTTCCCATACTTTGATCTGAAACGCCGTGCCGCGCACCAAAACGGGCAATGCCGTGGCCAGTCCAGTGTTTACGCCTGGAAAAACCTGATCTGCCAGAAACTGCAGGGCCGTGGGATCGTGTTGCAGGGCAGCACCGGGCCAGGCGGCCGCCAGAATAGATATGGGTTCGTCGGTATCGCTCAGAAAGTGAAGCAGCGCAATTTTATCGCCGATAGCCCCCAGCACATAAGCGCCGAACGGACTCTCGAACACGCCAAACGTGAGCACTAAACCAGTTCCCGCCTGCTTGAACTGCCCCGGCGTAACGCCCTCGATGCGCACGAACAAATCGTGTAGCCGCCCCGTGCCCGACAAGCCGACTTCGTGGGCGGTTTGGGCCAGCGACATACCAGATCGAAGTTGCGCTTTGGCGTGCTCGAGCGTTAAATACTGGCTGAATTTTTTGGGGCTTACACCCGCCCACGCCGTAAAGGTGCGCTGAAAATGAAATGTGCTCAGGTTTACTTCGTCGGCCAGTTCGGCCAGCGATGGCGGATTGCAAACGCGGGTACTCAGGTGCTCAATTGCCTGCGCAATTTGCCGAAATGTGGCGGTTTGGCTGGTGTTCATGGCCGTAATGATTTATTTACGGGTACAAATGTCGGCACAACCCCGGCAGCACAAAACCCGATTCTTGCGAATCAGCTGATCTCAATCGAGAAGGTGGCCGTAAACACATCGCCCGCGCCCACGTACTGAATGGCTTCTTTGTGTTCGATGGTTGTTGGTTCGCCTTCGCTATCGGCGCAGCCTAACCACGGTTCGATGCACACAAAGGGAGCACCCGGTTTGGCCCACAGGCCGAGGTAGGGGAAATCAGGAAAGGAAACCGTTACTGCTTCGGGCCGGTGCCGGTGCCGGAGCGATACGCGCCGGGATATCAGGTTTTTGAACACTAATGCGTCCTGATCGAAGAGGTGGCCGGTCAGGGCCAGTTGCCCGTTGGAGGTGGGCACCAAACGGGTGTCGCCCGTGAACAGGCCCGCGCCCGAGAGCAGATGGGTAACGAGCGGCTCGTCGTGCTCAAATTCCAGCACGTAATCGCTATAGGCATCGCCCGCCCGAAACGGCACATTGAACGCCGGATGCGCGCCCAGCGAGAAATACATCATTATATCGCCCTCATTAACAACCCGATAAGTAATGTTCAGGCAGGCGTTGTTTAGCTCATAGATAACCTGAAACGCAAAGGCATACGGATAGATGGCCCGCGTTTCTTGGTCGGCACGCAGGGTAAATACGGCGTGAGTGTCCGACGATTCGGTGAGGGCAAACAGCGACTGCCGGGCAAACCCGTGACGTTGGACGGTATATGGCTGCCCGGCAATGTGCAGCTGATTGTGGAGCAGGCCGCCCACCACCGGAAACAGGTTGGGCGCGTGCCAGCCCCACACCAGCGGGTTCGCCTGCCAGAGGTGTTCCGTAGCCGTTGACTTATGAAAAATACGGGTCAGTTCGGCTCCCTGCGGCCGGATACTAATCTGCAGGTGGGCGTTTTCGAGGGTTGTCATGGGGTTGTGCGACCAGGGTGGAGATTGGGCTACCCCTGCTGAAAACACAAATCTATTGTAAATCAGGCCAGTATAAAAATTTGTCAAACAGAATAAAAAAAGCAGAGAAATCGGCGGGTCGGTAAAACTTTATCGACCCGCAAACTTCCCTGCCCTACCCGCTGACTAACGCGATACTATGCGTGCTCCAGCTCCATGGCTTCCTGCATCACCTCCATGCCCACGCCCAGACCCTGCGCAATGGCCATGCCCAGACCCACATCGCAGCGGAACCAGTGGCAAAGCTGGCGGTTCACGATCAGGTCGCGCTTTGGCCCGGCAATGCCGCTCATGGCACCCACAATGGTTGTAATGAGGTGTTTGCGCTGGTCGGTGTTCATCACGTTCCGGAACAGGTCGCCCGGCTGGCTGTAGTGGTCATTCTCCAAAACGCCGGCTGTTCCCTCATTTCGGTCATACCAGGCCGCCAGTGAGCTTTCCAGCTCCTGAGCGGGTTCTTTGTAGCTTGGGTCGGCCACAATATTGTCGAAACTGTTGGGGAAGTAGTTGGGGCCTTTGCCGCCGTTGCCATCCACCCGCATCTGCCCGTCGCGCTGGTAGTTATTGATGGCGTAGGGGCAGCGGTTCACCGGAATCTGCTCGTAGTTGCCGCCCAGCCGGTAGCGCTGCGCATCGGGATAAGAAAGAATACGGCCCTGCAGCATTTTATCGGGCGAGAACCCAATGCCGTCCACCAAGTGAGCGGGGGCAAAAGCGGCCTGCTCCACGTGCGCAAAATAGTTGTCGGGGTTTTCGTTCAGCTCCATCACGCCCACATCAATCAGCGGATAGTCGGCGTGGGACCATACTTTGGTCAGGTCAAAGGGGTTGACGCGGTAGGTGCCCGCATCGGCTTCGGGCATCACCTGAACCTTCAGATTCCAGCGCGGAAACTCGCCCTGGTCAATGGCCTGGAGCAAATCGCGCTGGGAGAAGTCGAGGTCGCGGGATTTCATTTCGTCGGCTTCGTCGCTGGTAAAGTTTTTGATACCCTGGGCACTTTTGAAGTGAAATTTCACCCAGAAGCGCTCCCCATCGGCATTGATGAACGAGAACGTATGCGAGCCGTAGCCGTTCATGAACCGGTAGCCAAAGGGCGTTCCCCGGTCGCTCATCAGGATCATTACCTGGTGCAGGCTCTCGGGGTTCAGACTCCAGTAATCCCACATCATCGTGGGCGACTTGAGGTTGGTATGGGGATCGCGCTTCTGGGTGTGCAGGAAATCGCCGAATTTTTTCGGGTCTTTCACAAAAAACACCGGCGTGTTGTTGCCCACCATATCCCAGTTGCCGTCTTCGGTGTAGAATTTCACGGCAAATCCACGCGGGTCCCGCTCGGTGTCGGCAGAGCCTTTTTCGCCACCCACGGTTGAGAAACGGGTAAACAGCCGGGTTTGCTTACCAATTTCGTTGAAGAGTTTGGCGCGGGTGTACCGGGAAATATCGTGCGTGACGGTAAACGTGCCGTAAGCCCCCGATCCTTTGGCATGAACGGCCCGCTCCGGAATGCGCTCCCGGTTGAAGTGGGCCATTTTCTCGTGCAGAATATAGTCCTGCAACAACAGCGGGCCACGCGGGCCAACGCTCTGCGAATTCTCGTTTTCGGCGTAGGGCCGCCCCGATGCAGTGGTGAGTTTTTTGGGTTGGTCTTCCATAATAATTGACTAAGTGATGGGTAATACAAACGGCTGGATCAGCAGTTCGACTGGCACAAGAGTACGACTTCTCCAGTTATCAATCAAATTGATTTAACTGATAACTATATCACTAAAATTGATATATACGCATTGCATAGCCGGTTCTGAAGCCACGTGCCCAAGACCGAATCAAACCATTTACGGCCCGGCGCGTTGTTAATGAGTACGTACCAAAAAAAAGCGTTATGGATAAGGCGAAGAAATTTGAATTGATGAACAAAATTGTGCGTGAGCTGGAAGACCTTCAGAACAGCCAGACCGCCCTAATTACCAAGATTGGCCAGATCGAGGTGGACAATATGAACGGGCTGAATGATAGTTACTTAGAAACAAACCTGGGTGATATGCACAGCAAAATTGCCGCCAACGTAGATGCGGTTACCGAGATTTTTGCCCACTTTGAGCGGCAGCGCGACGACTACGCCGAGAAAAACAGTGGAGCCATTGCAGCCGCCGAAGCCGCAGCCGCTGTTGCCGCAGCCGCCGGATCGGCGAGTTAACGGGTGCTCAACGCCCCCAGCTGATGAAATGCCAAAAGCCGCAACCAACCGGCTTTTGGCATTTTCCGCACCTGACTAAAGCCCTGATTTTATGCCTGCCTGACAGCCACTATTGAAACAGCCGAACCCCCGGCCGAGTTTACTGGCTATAACCGGGCACAACATTACTGATCCACCATGGCCACCATTTATACCCCACAACAGCAGCGTGTGCTGCTCATTACCAGCCTGCTCATTATTGGCGGCTTCATTATAGTCGGTTTGCGCGGCTACGTATCGGCTTTTCTGGGTGCGGGCATTTTATACGTCATTTTTCGCCCGTGGTTTACTGCCCTCGTACACAAACACAACTGGAACCGCACACTCGTTACCTCCATGCTCATTCTTTTTGCGCTGGTGGTTATTATCCTGCCGTTTCTAACCCTGAGCCTGATGCTTGCCGGGCGCATTCAGCACTACAGCCAAAATACCGACGACATCCTTAACCTGATAAAAAAAGGCGAGGAACTGACGGGTTTTCAGGTTACCAGCCCGCAAAACCTGAAAACCCTCGCCCAGCAGGGTGCGGGCTATGCCAGCCGGATGCTGCCGTCGGTAGCGGGCGGTGCGCTCGACTTTATCGTTATTATCGGACTCCTGTTTTTCACGTTCTATTTCATGTTTGTGGAGCAGGAAGCGTTTCAGAAAGGGCTGCAAAAATACCTGCCTTTCCGGCGCGACACGCAGCGTGAACTTGGCGAATCGCTAAAAAACAATGTCAATGCCAACGTGCTGGGTCAGGCATTGGTGTGTTTGGTACAAGGTATTCTGACGGGACTGACGCTCTGGATTTTTGGCGTGCCCGATGCGCCATTCTGGGGCGTAGTGGCTTTTTTTATGGCTTTTATTCCCGTACTGGGAACGCCCTTAGTGTGGGCACCGGCGGGGCTGATTCAGCTTTCGCAGGGTAATACCAACCAGGGCATTGGCATTTTGCTGGTGGGAATGGTGGTCATTATTAATATTGACAATCTGCTGCGGATTGCCCTGGCCAAGCGTATGGGCAACATTCATCCGCTGGTTACGCTGGCGGGTATTGTGCTGGGTGTACCAATTTTTGGCATTCTGGGTTTGGTCATTGGCCCGCTGCTCCTCTCCTATTTCATTGTGCTGATGCAGGTTTTTGAGCGCGAAAATCGCCAGCAGGAACAGGACGCAGCCGTTGCCGAAGAGCAGGTAGAAAAGCGGGCAGAGCAACAATTGTAAGAGAGGGAGGAGGGGGATTGCTGACGCTTGATTCTTCCTCCCTCCTCCCTTCCTCCCTTCCACCTATTGTCTCGTTACTTTGCTGGCTCCCGATGTGTTGG
>JAYVAP010000192.1:0-5743 GCA_043750915.1 Spirosoma sp.
CTCGGCGGGTTGCAACGTGCTGAACACGCTGCTGAAAAACCCCCGCCAGGTCATTGCCATCGATATCAATCCGGTGCAGAATGCCTTGTTGGGGCTGAAAACGCACCTCATCCGGCACCAGGAGCACGCCATTTTTCGGGCCTTAATGGGGTTCGATGGTGCCGGGCGCGTGGGGGAGGCTTTTGCGCAGGTGGCCCCCACGCTGCCCACCGACAACCGCGCTTACTGGACTTCTTTTTTTGCCGCTCATCCGCATGGCATTCTGCTGGCGGGTAAACTGGAAGGTTATCTGACCGGTTTTCTGGCCACGCTCGATTTGCCCGTTCAGGCATGTTTTCGGCAACTTATTCAATTTGAATCCGTGGCTGAACAGGGGGATTTTTTTATGAATGAACTTCATAACAGTTCGTTTCGGGCCGCATTTATCCAGTATTTCAGCGATGCCGGCCTGAGTCAGGGCCGCGACCCCAAACTGTTCAAATACGCGCAGGAGCCGGGCGGAACGGCTTTTTATAACCGCCTGCTTGGGCAGCTGTCCACGACGCTGGTGAAAAATAATTTCTTCTTCCGCTTTTTCTTTTTTGGTCCGCAGCACCTGCCCGAAAATATCCTGCCGCCCTGCTACCGGCCGGAAAATTATGCGGCTCTGGGTGCGGCAACAGACCGGCTGACCGTTGTTGAGGGCGAAGCGGTTGCGTATCTGCTGTCGGACGCGGGTGGGCTGGTCAACAAGGCCAGCCTGTCAAATATTTTTGAGTATACCAGCGAGGCTGAGTTTCGAAATGTTTGTCGTTTATTGCGGGTGCAAAGCAACCCCGGCCTGCGGTTTGTTTTCTGGAATTTATTGCAGGAGCAGGGCACTTTTCTCCAGCAGGATGGCTGGACGGAGCTGCCCCGGCCCGATTCCTCTTCGTTGGCTGCGGCCTGTTTTTATTTTAAGAACCGGCGGGTAGCCGAGGCAAACCCGCTGTGGGCACCCGCTTCACCTGACGTTTTCATCGATCCGCTATGACACTGTCATCCTATCTCAGCCGTCCGTTCGTTGAGCAGATGATGCGGCAATATGCCCCCGAAAAAGACATCCGGGTGGTCCATTGTCAGTCTTTTGAAATCGACAGCTCGGCCAGCATTCTGGCGGCCCTGACGGCCGGTTCGTCTGACACGATGATCGGCCATTTTGGGTTGGCTGTCACCTTCAGCTCGCCGGGGGCCGGGCCGCAAACCCGCCACATGGCGCTGAAGGTAAAACCCCACGGCCGCGAAATTGTGGCCATGCTGCAACGTTTAGCCTCGGCATGCGGGGGCCCGCTTGCCGAGGTGTACCCGGCTTTCAGCGAGCAGACCGGTTTCCGAAACACCCACATGCGGGAACTGGAAGTCTACGGTAAACTGGCCACCGGGTTATGCCCCGAAATCTTCGGCATCTACGCCGATCCGGCACACGCCACCTGCCTGATATTGATGGAATACCTGGAAGACGTGACGCTGATGAACAGCGTGATGGCTCCCGAAACCTGGTCGGATGGGCACATCTGCCAGGCACTCGATCAAGTGGCAGCGTGGCACGCCCGGCATCTCGACCGGGTTCTGCCCATTGACCCGACCTACTGGACTGACGCGCTCACCACCGACCGCATGGTTGAGATGATGCCGCTGTGGGCGGCTCTGCTGGCAAACGCGGCCGGGAAATTTCCGGACCTGTATCTGCCCGGCCGCGTGGCACAGATGGAGGCCATTATAGGGCAAATTCCTGACTACTGGCCAGCACTGGAAAAGATACCCAAAACACTGGTTCATAACGATTTGAATCCCCGTAACAGCTGTTTCAAGACGGTTGACGGTTTGCCCGTTTTCTGCGCCTACGACTGGGAACTGGCCACCTGGCACGTGCCACAGTACGATGTGGTGGAGCTGCTCTGCTTTGTGCTCGACGAGGACCGCTATCCGCTCCGCCTGACCTACCTGGAACATTACCGAAAGGCCCTCCACCAGCACACGGGCCGGTATGCCGATGCAACTGCGTTTCGGCGGGGTTTTGAGCTGGCAGCTTTTGATTTTGGCCTGCACCGGCTTGGCATGTATATGATGGCGCACTCGGTTGGCCCGTACCCGTTTTTGCCCCGCGTCGTAAACAGCTACTTCGATACACTGGCGCAACTCGGAGACTAAACAGCACCAAGTTCTTTACCGAACAAGGCATAACGGGCGGTTTCGCAGGGAAGGCCGTCGGAAAAATGCCGTGAGAAATTATCCGCCCGCATCAGGCAAAAAATAACGTCATCGTACAGCTCTCGAAAATGCACCATACCATAGGCACCCAAAAACGACATGAGTCCCCGTTTTCGGAAATCAGGGTGAACGCCCACCGTTTTGACCAGGAGGACTTTTTTTGTTAACCGCGAATAATCGCGCTGGAAGTTGGGCAGATCACCCGGCGCGAGGGCCAGCGACTGATAGTCAGGATAACAAAAACTCAAAGCTACCAGCTGCCCCAACGCCTTGTCCCGAAAAAGAACGGACGAATAGGGGCATAGCTTCCCGGCAAACTGCTGGTTATAGCGCAGTTCAAACTGCGCCTTCGATATGGGCCGGTAGGCCGGATTATCCCGAAAGACCTGCTGGACTAACGCAAATAATTCGGCCTCATGTTGCGCCCAGATGCCGGGGTTAAGCGGGATAATATCGACCGGCAGTTGGGCTAGCCCCGCCAGCAGCAGCAGCTTGTTGCTATAAGCCTGGGGGATGTTTGCTTTGGCCAGCAGCCGACTCTCGAACCGCTCACAAACCCCAAAGCCAAGTTGCTCCAGCAAAGCCGGATAGAAAGGCGGGTTGGCCGGTTCCCGGTCGAAATGCCCCCACGAAGGCGGCTCGCCAAGCCGTAGCCGATAGGCGTGAAAGGTGTTGACATTCAGTGGCCCCCGGAGCAGCAGGCGGCCCCGCTGCCGGGCATCGGCTTCGAGCAGCGCAAAAGCCCGCTGGTTGAGCAGCCGGTCGTGGGTTGTTTCCCAACAGCCAAAATACGCGTCGCCAAAGGGCGGGAAAATACCCACCAACCGCAGCGAGTGCCCATCGGTATACAAAATGATTTCATTTTGGGCGGCCTCCAGCTTGAAAACAGCCAGCATCAGCGCCGGGTTGTCGCCCGAAATATTCCGCGCATTTGCCAGCGGGCGGGTAAAAAGGGCGGAAAAAACATCGGCGGTATGGGGCAGAAACGGGATTCTCTCGATGGAAATCATGGAATCGACGAGATGATGGGCAGGCTGATAACGCCCGAATGCCCGTCGATGGTGAGCAGCTGTCCGGTTTGCACGCGGTTGGTCAGACCGGGGATGTTGATGATGGTGGGCAGGCCCAGTTCGCGCAGCAAAATAACCGAATGCGACAGCGACGATCCCCTTTCTATGAGCACCGCCCGGCAGGCCGGAAACAGCACCGCCCAGCCCGGATCGGTGCGCAGGGCGCAAACGATGTGGCCCGTCACGTTCAGGCTGTCGCGCGGGTCAGTAATGACGAGGGCAGGCCCGGTAGCGATGCCCGGTACGCAGCCCGTTCCCGTTAGCCGGTCGGCCCGGTCGGGTGGCATTGGCTTTTGAGTAATGGGTGGCGATGGCACCACAACGCGGCCGGGCACATCTTCGGTTTCGTACTGCGTAAACTCGGCCCGGCGGCTGGCAACCAGCAGGGCCAGCGGGTACTGGTTATCCGGCTGGCCAGCAGCCCGGATAATTTCGTCTTCGGTCAGGTAAAAAAGGTCGCGGGGAGCGGCCAGCACCTGCCGGTTCGCCAGTTGTTGGCCCAGCGCGATGTAGAGGGCGCGGTACATCCCGAAAAGCCGGGTTCGTTCGAGTCGGAGGGCTTCGCGGTAGCGGATGGCCTGTTGTAGTTTTGCCAGATTTCGCCCGACTTTTTGCCGGAACAAGCTGTTTTTTTTCGCCAGCCGTACCGTTAGTTCGGTCGCTGCGCTTGTGTGTAGGTTGGTGGCGTTACCCTCGGCCAGGGGGCTGATGATGTCGTTGGTTATCAGGTAATTGCGCAGGTACTGGTAAAAGACGGCTGGCTCCAGCCGCATGGTCATGGTTTCCAGTTTCAGTTCGCCCACCGTGCGGTCGCCATACTGATCGATGAACTGACTAACGGAGCGGTAAAAATCGGGAAACTCGTGTTGAACATGCTGGTGAAGCAGTGGCGGGCTGGCCAGGATCAACGCCCGCAGTTCGGCCAGCTTGCGGGCCTGCGCGGCCAGGTGTTGCATGGCCCGTACTGGCTGCGTGCTGGCAATCTGATTGTCGCCCGAGAGGTAGCGGCTCAGAAACTCATCGGGCTGGGCAATGCCGGCTTTTTTGAGGTTTCTGACTGCTTTGCCATTCATCATCATCACATAAAAATCGTTGATAATGGGCGTAGCCCAGTTGCCCAGCAGCTCCCGGTCCAGCTGTTTTTTGCGGCTCAGGAGTTCGGTAACTGACAGATATTCAAGGGGTTGCGTATAGAAGGCGCGGTAGTGGTGGGTAAATTGCCGGTGGAAATCGGGAACCCGTTTGCCAAGCGTCTGAAATGCCCCCACCAACCGGGCCAGATTGACCAGCAAACCCGGCAGCATGGTCAGTTTCTGGCGCAGGCTTTTCTGGCGGTCCTGCACAAAATCGACCGGCTCCTCCAGGCCCATCATGCGCTCCATGTCGGCTTTGTTCTGCCCAAACGACGGCAGGAGCTGCAACCCCCGGTACCAGTTGTTGATGTTGTAATAAATTCGGCCCTTCACCAGTCCCAGCAGCTGGGTTATCACGTCTTCCTGCGCCCGAATCTGCGCGGCCGACAGGCCCAGCGTTTGCATCGTCTGGCGGTAAACGGTGGCGTAGGCGCGGCTGGCGAAGCTAAACGTGAGGGGGGTTGTTACGCCACAGTAACTCTCCTGAATGTTGGCGTTGTCATACACAACAACCGCCGGAATGGGCTGGGTAATGGGGCGCGACTGAACCACAAAGATCGCGTCGGCGGTGACCACAAACTCCACGTCCTGCGGGTGTGCGAAGGCTTTTTCCAGTTGCATGCCCAGGGCAAAGAGGTCCTTCAACTGGTTGGGAGTCAGGCAGGGAAGGGCCTGCTTCTCAGACATCACCGCCACCGGATGCAGCCCCGGTTCCGGCCCGGCCTGTAGCTGGTGCGTTTTGGTGGCAATGACCGTCCGGTGCAGATTTGCTGACGCTTTCAGCCAGTAAAACTCGTCGGCCTCCGCGCTGCCCTGCATGAGTGCTTCGCCAAAACCAGGCGTTGCGTGCGCGGCCATTTCCTGCGGATAGTCGGGAAAGGTGGTAAACAGCACACCACTGGCGACCGCACTGATCTGTTGCTGAACAATAACCGCCGGGCGGGCCGCAGCAGGCAGTCCTTTCTGGTGGCGGTAGGCGCAAGCCCGCTCCGAATAGGCACTGGCGGCACAGCGGGCAATGGCATCGTCGACACTGGAAAAAGATGTCAGGTTCAGGAAGGAGTCCATCAAACCGGCAAACGCATGTTGTTTGCCGTCTTCGTCGGCAATGGACGAGCGCACCACAACGGCCCGGCCGGGAAACAGCCAGCCCGCCAAAATCCGGGCTATGGCCGCGCGGTCGGTCTGGGAAAGCGTGAAGGTCAGCAAAGCCGCCCGGCACTCCGCTGCCGGTGCGTTAGCCGGTAATGCACGCAGCAGCGGGTCGAAAGTTTCGGCGGTGATCACCAGAAACGGTGGGACAGCCAGGGC
>JAYVAP010000193.1:0-3974 GCA_043750915.1 Spirosoma sp.
CCAATCTGCTGTTTTAACAGATTTCTTTAGAGACATTTCAATTCTGGCTCCATTTACATTTATTTTACATAAACCGGAGCATTACCATTTTTTTCCTTGTTCATTCTCAAAATGAAATGAACACCGAATGTGCAACTTGATCTCATACTCTTAAATTTAAAGTTTAACATAAACTGATTTGAACTATTTAAGTCCAAACAGGTCACCAGAGAAACATAAAAGTGATCCTTTTCGATCTATTTGAGTTTAAATATAATTGATGTATATATCTTATAATCAATTAATTAAAGCCTTTCTGGTGACCTAAGTTAAAAATTAATTTAGGTCACCTACTGGTTCTCAGATAGTATGGATTGAAACGGATTAATATGAACTGTTTAAAAGCAGAAAAGCCTCTAAATAATGATATTTAGAGGCTTTTGCATCCAGATGAACTGGTATTTGTCGGGGTGGCAGGATTCGAACCTACGACCTCCTGCTCCCAAAGCAGGCGCGATACCGGGCTACGCTACACCCCGAACTGGTTACGCTTTTTGATTGATCGAGTGCAAAGGTACACTTAAAAACTGCATATCCCAGTACTCAGCAAATTAAATAACTTAACCCGGCGGAGAGAGAGGGATTCGAACCCTCGGTACCGTTGCCAGTACGACAGTTTAGCAAACTGTTCCTTTCGGCCACTCAGGCATCTCTCCGTGACTGATTAACCGCTCAACGCGTCAATCAGGCCACAAAGATAAGCTACGCCATCGCTTTCGGCAAGCAGCGACGCGTAAAATCTTTTGATATTTGCTAATTTCGCCCCTTCCATACCGATCCATGCCGCTGAGCCGGGTCAGAACCGGTTTGCCCCTGCTACGCCTTATGAACTGGCTCTATCCGTTCTCTACCACCGAGTTTATATTTATTGGCCTGTTCCTGCTCCTCTACGCCCTGTATGTGTGGCGCACGTTTCGGCTGGCACGGCAACTCAACACAACGGCCTGGGGTGCTATTCCCAAGTTTTTTCTGCGCGGAACCTATCTCACGCTGCTAATTATTGCCCTGCTTGGCCCATCCTTTGGGGAGGCCGACGGCGAGCTGGCGACGGCGGGCCGCGACGTTTTTCTGGTTGTGGATATTTCGCGCTCGATGGATGCCGAAGATGCCGTTCCGACCCGGCTGGAACGGGTCAAATACAACATTCAGCAACTGGGTGATACGCTCTCTGCCGACCGGATGGGGCTGGTTCTGGCCGCATCGGAGCCGTTTGTGCTGTCGCCCCTGACCGCCGACCACGATGCCCTCCGGCAGTTTGCCCGCGATATTCGCACAGAAGCGGCACCGTTAGGCGGCACCGATCTGTGCAGTGCCATTGACCTGGCCCGCCAGAAACTCCTCACCGATCCCTCCACCCGCCAGCGCGTAAAAGCCATCGTCCTCTTCAGCGACGGCGAAAACCCCGGCCCCTGCAGCCGCGCAGGATTGCTCAAACTGCGCACCTTTGGCGTGCCCCTCATCACGGTGGGCATAGGCACCGAGGTCGGCGCAACCATCCGGGCGGGGCGTGATTTTGTCCGCGACGACAACCGGCAGATCGTCCGCACCCGGCTGAACCGGGGATTTTTGCAGCAGCTGGCACGCGATGGACGCGGGCAGTATGTGGAAGCCCACGCCAATGACCGCTACATCGACGAGTTGATCGGTATTATCCGGTCGGTGAAGGGCCGCGTGGTGGATCAGCAGCGAATAGCCGTATCGACCAATAAATACTATTATTTCGTGCTGGTAGCACTGGCCCTGATGGCCCTCGACCTGATTGTGACGGTTAGAACCTTCCGGTTGTGAGTTTGTCTGGGCAATTACCCTTATTTTTGGTCGCTCGTTTGGCGGCTCATCCATGGTCTATTTATTTCTTGTTGGCTGGTTATGGTGGCCCCCACCGCTGATCAACCAGATTTCGCAGCACAACCGGGCGCGTCAGGAAGCCGAAACGGCCTACCGGGCAGGCCACTTCAACCGTGCCCTGACCCGCTACAGCTACCTCAGCCAAACCGCCACCCCCGATGCCGCCGTGCAGCTGAATCTGGGCCATACCTATTTCCAATTGAACCAATACGCCAAAGCCAAACCCCACTACAGTTCCCTGCTCCGGTCGGGCCGGGCCGATTTGCGAACGGTGGCGGCTACGCAACTGGGCGTTATTGCCTGCTTCGAGCACGACACTGCCACGGCCCTGACGCTGTTTCGGCAGGCACTGCTCGAAAACGCCGACAATGAACCCGCCCGGTACAACTTTGAGTTAATCAAAAAGCGTTATTCTGGTACGGCCCCAATGAACCCAGCGCAAAAACGCCTGAGCCGCGCCCCAAAAATGGTTCCTCAGCACCGGCCAACGAACCAGCAGGTCGAACGGTCGGAGCGGCAGGATGAGTTGCTTCGCCGGTTTCAACGGCTGAACCTGAGCGAAGAGCAAGCCCTCCAGTGGCTTAATGCCATGCAGCAGGACGATCTGCCCTACGCACTGACCAATCAGGCGCGGCATTCGGGGGCCAAACCAGCCGCCACCGGCAATCGCTGGTAAGACACACTGAATCGATAAATACCATGAACGAAGTTGTTATTGTTGCCGCCGTCCGAACGCCCATTGGCTCATTTGGGGGCGTTTTTGCCTCCCTCTCCGCCACTGACCTCGGCGCAGCGGCCATTCGGGGTGCGCTGGCCCGCGCGGGTGTGCAACCCGGGGAGGTTCAGGAAGTGTACATGGGTAACGTGGTATCGGCAAACGTGGGGCAGGCCCCCGCCAAACAGGCAGCCCTCAAAGCTGGTTTGCCCGCCACCATTCCCTGCACCACCATCAACAAAGTATGCGCATCGGGTACAAAAGCCATCATGCTGGCGGCTCAGACCATTCAGCTGGGCCAGGCCGAGGTGATTGTGGCGGGTGGCATGGAGAGCATGTCGAATGCGCCGTATTACGTACCCAAAGCGCGGTTCGGTTATAAATATGGCAATGCCGAACTGGTAGATGGCCTGGCCCGCGATGGACTCGTAGATGTATATGACCAATGCTCGATGGGCGTTTTTGCCGATCAAACCGCCGAGACCTACGCCATCAGCCGCCAAACGCAGGATGCTTATTCGGTGGAGTCGTACCGGCGGGCCGAAGAAACCACAAAAAACGGCCGGTTCATGCAGGAAATTGTTCCCGTGGAAGTGGCCGGGCGGAAAGGCAGCGTGATGGTGAGCGAAGATGAAGAATATAAAAACGTCATCTACGACAAAATCCCAACCCTGAAACCGGCTTTCGGTACGGGCGGAACCGTAACGGCTGCCAGTTCGTCGCCCATCAGCGATGGGGCTTCGGCGGTGGTGGTGATGAGCCGCCGGCAGGCCGATGCGCTGGGATTGAAACCGCTGGCCCGGATTCTGGCCTACGCCGATGCCGAGCAGGACCCGCAGTGGTTTACAACGGCCCCTACCAAAGCCGTGCCGCTGGCCCTCCAGCGCGCCGGACTAACCACCGGCGACATCGACTTTTTTGAGATCAACGAAGCGTTTGCCGTTGTGCCGCTGGCATTCAGTCAACTCCTGCAGGTGCCCCTCGAAAAGCTCAACGTCTTTGGCGGGGCGGTGTCCATTGGGCACCCGCTGGGCGCATCGGGTGCGCGGATTGTGACAACGCTGATCAACGTATTGCACCAGAAAAATGGTCGCTACGGGGCCGTTGGCATTTGCAACGGCGGTGGTGGCGCATCGGCTATTGTACTGGAAAAATTATGATAAATGGCGACTCGGATGAGACGCAAAATGACCCGGATGAGCTGAGACGCAACGTTTTGCGTCTCTACGTGCGGGATTAACCATAAATCCTTGTTGATGAACGCGATTCAGGAAACAAATTTTCATTTTCCCGGCCAAACGGCCTTCTATCGCGGCAAAGTCCGGGATGTGTATTCTTTCCCTGACAGGGGCAAAGGTCCGCTGCTGGTTAT
>JAYVAP010000194.1:0-3264 GCA_043750915.1 Spirosoma sp.
GTTTAACGCGCACAATATCGCCCTTACCGAGCGTGTTTTTGAACGTTGTCAGGTAGGCATACTCGCCCGCTGCCGCCAGCGTGTAGTAGGCATCATAGCCGTCGGTGTTTATTTCGGGGCCGAGGTTGACGGGTTTGGACCAGTGTTTCCAGGTTTTATCGACGCGCTTGCACACGTAGACATCGTTACTGCCTGATCCCCCCTCGCGGTTACTCGAGAAATACAGCGTAGCTCCGTCGGGTGCCAGAAAAGGGGTTGTCTCGGTAAACTTCGTGTTCACCTCTGGGCCGAGGTTCATCGGTTTAGTCCACGAACCGTCTTTCTGTCGGAAGCTGATGTACAGATCATCTTCTTTGCTGTTTTTTTTCTCGCTGAACGCCATCAGCAGCACTTTCCCATCGGCCGCCATGAACCCACAGTCGAACTGGCCTTTGCTCATGCCCACATAACCGGGAATATCCATTTTCTGAGGGGGCGACCAACCGGCAGCGTTTTTCTTGCTTAGGGAGAACCCGCGTGTTTCGTAGTTTCCACTGCTGTAGGAGCCTTTGACGAGCATGGTCTGACCATCGGGGGTAATGCTATAGGCGCAATTATATTCATCTTTATTAAGCGGAAACCCCATGCGCCGGGCAGGACCCCATTGTTTGCTGGCATCGTCGAACTCTGAGTACCAGATATCCTGACTACCCTTGTCGCCGTGGGTATTGTTGGGGTGGCTGATTCGGGCAAAATACAATGTCCGGCCATCGGGCGAAATCAAGGGGTTAATTTCGTTATAGGCCGAGTTAACCTGATTACCGAGGTTTTCGACCCGCTCACCGGGAAGGGCACTTTGGCTGCCTGGCCCCGCCGGTGGTGCTGTGGGCGCAACGCCAGCTTTATTGATAGAATCGGGCTTAGTCTGAGCGTTCGCCCGCCACAAAGGCAAGATCAGACAACAGGCAACAAAGGCACCAGCGACATTCATAGTAGTTAGCGCGAGGTTTTTTCAGAAAGAACGATGGGGGAGCCAGGTTTTGTATGATATGCCGGGTACATCTGCTGTCTCAACAAAACGTCAGGCTTAGCGAATATTCCAGCGTCCTGCTATCGTCGGGCGGAATGGGCTGTCCTGCTTCTTGTAATACTTCTAAGCATCCTTCAGTAGCATCTTTAGCCATGGCAATGGCTTCCTCAACGGTCTCGCCATACGTGATGCATCCCCGAATAGCCGGTACTTTTACCGCGTACCCCCCTTCTGGTTCGGGGGTTAAGATGAGTCGATATTGCAGCGTTCTCATAGTAGCTTCTTGTTTTTAAGCATCATCAACACAACAACACCTATCATGGGTACCAGAAGGTATATCGTGAAAACAGCTGTTTTCAAACCCCGTGGAACAGGCATTACTACGGCTAAAAGCACAAGTACCAGGTAAATAATAAACGCAGTAATTATTTTGTAGGCCCCTGATTTTTTCATGACAGTTCCGGACAAGGCTTTAGGGTAATATTACTCCAACACCCGCAGTTTGGCAAAACTCAGGAGCAGCACTTTCTCGCCGGCTTTCTCAAACTGAATGGTGGCTTTGCGCTCAGTGCCGTTTATATCCACTGCTTTGACCAGGCCAAACCCAAACTTAGCGTGTTCAACGCGCTGCCCGGCCGCAAGCCCGGCGGTGCTGGTAGCCGCAAAATCATCCGAGGGCGTGTGCGAAACAAGGGGTTGCGGAGCCTGCGAACGGGCCGTTTTCTGCGCCAATGAGCGCACAAACGCCATCGAGCCAGTTGAGGTTGTCTCACTCCGGTCCCGCTCCGGCCGGTCGAAATCCATTCGGCTCGGGGCCGCCCGATGTTTCGAGAGTTTGAGGTATTGCTGATCGATTTCCAGCAGAAACCGGCTTGGCTCGCACATTTTCAGCCGCCCGTAGTGGTAGCGCGTTTCGGCGTAGGAAATTGTCAGGCGTTTCTCGGCCCGCGTAATGGCCACATAAAACAGTCGCCGTTCCTCTTCCAGATCGCTGCGATTTTCGAGCATCATCTGGCTGGGAAACAGGTCTTCTTCCAGCCCAACAATATTTACGTGCTTAAACTCCAGCCCTTTAGCCGCGTGAATCGTCATGAGCGTTACGCGATCATTATCGCCGTCGTCTTCTTTTTCATCAGCCGTCGTCAGCAGCGATACCGATTGAAGAAACGAGCCGAGACTCTTTTCTTCGTTATCAGACGTATCGACAAACTCTTTAATGGCGTTCAGCAACGCCTGGACGTTTTCATAGCGGGCCAGCCCTTCCACTGTTTTGTCGTCATGGAGTTCTTTAAGCAGGCCCGACGATTTGGCAATATGAGAGGCCACCTCAAACGCATCTTTCTGAGGCAGCAGCAGTTTAAAACTTTTTATTAAGTCGGCAAATGCTTCAATGGCTATGGAAGCCCGGCCCGTTATGTGCTTGCTTATTTCGGCAACAATTTCCCAAACCGAGTCTTCTTTTTCGGCCGCAATTACGCTGATTTTGGCCAGCGTTGTATCGCCGATACCGCGTTTGGGCAGGTTGATAATGCGTTTGAAGGCTTCTTCGTCCTGCTGGTTCACCGTGAACCGCATGTAGGCAATCAGGTCCTTAATTTCCTTTCGCTGATAGAAAGATAACCCGCCAATGATGCGGTATTTGATACTTACCTTTCGGAGGGCTTCTTCAAAAGCCCGCGACTGGGCGTTGGTACGGTACAGGATGGCAAAGTCGTTGTTCAGCAGCGACCCATTCATTTTAGCCTCAAAAATAGACGACGCAACCAACCGCCCTTCCTCGTTGTCGGACGATGCTTTGATGACTTCGATAAGCGGGCCGGCTTCGTTGGCGGTAAACACGCGTTTCTCCAGCTGGTTCTTGTTACGGGCAATGATCGAGTTGGCCGCCTGCACAATGGTATCCGTGGAGCGATAATTTTGCTCCAGCTTCACAATTTTAACGTTCTCTTTGCCGTAGTCGCGCTGGAAATTCAGGATATTTTCGATGTTGGCACCCCGAAAGGCGTAGATACTCTGTGCATCGTCGCCTACAATGCAAATGTTCTGGTGAACGGCCGCCAGTTTGCGGGTAATGAGGTACTGAGAGACGTTAGTATCCTGAAACTCATCGACCATCACGTGCCGGAACTTGTGCTGGTATTTATTCAGAATAGCTAAGTGATCCCGAAAAAGCACATTGGTATTAAACAGCAGATCGTCGAAATCCATGGCATTGGCCGCAAAGCACCGCAGCGCATACTGTTTATAAATCCGGC